>JAJFMS010000002.1 GCA_020696885.1 Armatimonadota bacterium
CTACCGCGTGGAGGGCGGCCCTTGGGGGTAGCGCTGCCTTGGCACCGCACGTATGTCGCCGTTCCCGTACCATGTCATCCTGACCAAAGGGAAGGATCCGTGCGCCTCGCAGCGTGCATCGCTAGCGGGTTCAAATCCCGCTCGGAGGACCTGTGCTATGTAGCTTACCTTCGACAGGCAGAGACAGCCATCTACCGTGAGGTAGCTGGTGAAGGGTCCGATGCCAAACCCTGGCCCGGAGGAACACGAACGCAATTCGGCGGTACGGGTGGGCGAGCCTGCGGATCAAGGCGAAGTCCCGCACAGGAACCCGTGGCGTGGTTGGCGCTGGGACGGGGGGAACAGGGATGCACGTAACCGAGGGAGACCTCGTCCGCTCGAGCCGGAGCCGTTACTCCGGGTCGGAACCGACGCACCGAAGGAGACCAGGGCGTGGGGGCGGCGAGGAGTCAGAGCGGCTCATAGTAGCGACGACGCCCGGTGAAAGCCGGGAACAGTGAAGGGGCCGCAGCCAGTCCGGGTTCGCGACTCGCCACGAGGCAAGCTACCGATGCAGGATGGAGTAGGCCCACTGACGCTCACGCTCGCCTTCCCGGAAACGGGGGTGAAAGACGGGGCGCAGGAAACCGAAGAGCGCTCGACCGCGCACGCCGCCCGAGCCACGAACAGATCGGCAGCCAGCACTCAGCCGGCCGCGACCCTCCACGCGCCACGACGGCCGAAGTGGCATTCGCTGATCGACAAAGTCTATGCGCTCCGGAACTTGCAGTCCGCTTGGGAGCGGGTGAGAGCCAACGGGGGCGCCCCCGGCCGCGACGGGCTGACCGTCGCGAAATATGCCGAGGGTGCCGACCAGCGGCTGCAGCGACTCTCCCAAGAGCTGCGCGCCAAGACCTACCGCCCCCAACCGGTGCGGCGGGTCTTCCTTCCGAAGAGCGGTGGCGGGCAACGCCCGCTCGGTATTCCCACGGTGCAGGATCGGATCGTGCAGCAGGCCCTGTTGCAGATCCTCGGACCGCTCTTCGAAGCGAAGTTCAGTCCCCGCAGTCACGGGTTCCGCCCGGGACGCGGCTGTGCCACGGCGCTGCAGGTGGTAGCCCAGGCCGTGCGTCACGGCTATACCTGGGTGGTGGATGCGGATCTCCAGCAGTTCTTTGATCACGTCGACCACGAGCGGTTACTGACCGCGCTCAACGAGGAAATAGCCGACGGCAGCGTGCTGAAGCTCATCCGGCGGATCCTGACCGCCGGCGTGAGCCTGCCCGCCACGGGCGTAGTCGAACCCACGGAACTAGGAACCCCGCAAGGCGGTCCCCTGTCCCCGTTATTGGCCAACGTCTACCTGCACGCGTTCGATGTCGCCATGGTGCAGGCCGGCTACGGCTTGGTGCGCTACGCCGATGACTTTGTGATCTTCGCCAAGAGCGAAAGCGAAGCAAAGGACGCCCTAATGCTGGCCCGCCAGATCCTGGAAGGCCAGTGGGGGCTGTCGCTGCACCCCGAGAAGACGCGGCTGGTCACGGTGGCCGCGGGCTTCGAGTTTCTGGGGTACCACTACTACGCCGATCCCAAGACCGGAGCGCTGCGGAAGGGGGTGCGCCGCAAGTCGGTGCAGCACTTTCGCGCACGCCTCCGACAACTCACACCGCGACTGAAGAACCAACGGCTCCCGAAGAGTAAAGCGGCCACGCCTTCCCGCCTGGCACGCAACCGGCGGCTGCAGGAAATGCTCCAGCGGCTCAACCGGTACCTCGTGGGTTGGCATTGGTATTACAAGTCGGTGTGGGCGTTCCCGAGTTACTTCCGCTCCTACGACGAATACGTGCGCCGGCGGCTCCGGATGGCCTTGACCGGTCGGGTGCGCCTGGGCTGGTGGACGAGTTGGATCTCGCCGGCGGTCCTGGCACAGTTAGGCCTCGTCTCGTTAAGGGAGTTGAACCTCGGGCATCGCCGAGACCCGTGGCAGATGGGCGCTCGGAAGAGCAGGGCTGGTGGAGAGCCGTATGCGGGAAAACCGCACGTACGGTTCGGGAAGGCAGGGGGCGGGTAACCGCCCTCTGACCTTCATCGGACCGGTGCGTGGTCCCCTACGCACGGTCGTGTCGTTCCGAGCCCGGTAGGAGATGTTTCGCAGTCGACACGTACGACGCGCCGAGGCTGGCACCAGCTCAACATGACGGCTTGGCGGTGGGGTGCGCACGTCACCTGCGCGTGCTCCCGTGCGGGTGGCCAGCCCTATCCCCGTACCATGCCGTCCTGACCAATGGGAATGAGCTGGCCAGGTACGCAGAACCGGCCCGGTAACGGTGCCCTCATCGGGTCCGCTGCCGGGCCGGTTCTAACCGGATCGGTCAAGCGCTGCGGGACAGCGCACTGACCTTATCGCAGGTCCTTACCGGTCGCCAGGTCGCAGGAGCTGGCGCCCCACTGCAGCCAGTTGAAGTCGAAGTTCGGATTCCAGGTCGGGCTCTGGGCATCCATCCGGTAGAGCTTCACGTGGCCGTCCGCGAACACCGCGTTGAACGTGCGGGTGCGCGGGTTGAAGTCGCCGCTCCAGACTTCCTTCTTCTCGATGTGGAACGCGCCCAGCTCGGCGATGGTCACCTGCTCGGCCGGGAAGCCGAGGGAGGCTTCGGCCGTGCCGGCGCGGGTGTCGGACGCGCAGCCGTTGATGTCGAACACGTGGCGGAACATGTACGAGCCGCTGAAGCCCGGGTTGTTCCACGGCTGCGTCGGCCAGAAGCGGTTGTTCCGAGACCACCAGTTGGTGCCGGGGTCGCTGGGGCACCGGAACATCTGGGTGTTCTTGCTGTACGGGTTCAACAGGTAGGGCAGACCTCCCTGAAGCATGCGGACAAGGTTGTTGCCGTCCGCCGCCGAGGTGGGATCCAGGGCGCCGGAGCTGAACATCTTCCCATCGTAGTCGGTCTGGTACATCGCCAGCGAGGTACCGATCTGCTTCAGGTTGGAGGTACAGGTAGTCTTACGTGCCGCTTCCCGTGCCTGCGCGAACACCGGGAAGAGGATGGCCGCAAGAATCGCGATGATAGCAATGACGACAAGCAGTTCGATGAGCGTGAACCCAAGCTTTTTTCTCACAGGGGTTACTCCTTTGTAGAAAATCGTCCACCGTGGACGACGGCAGTTAGCAGGCGGATGAAGATGAGCCTGCCTGACGAACGACAAACGTTCCTAGCGACCGGGAGCGCCGGACGGCGGCGTCATCGGCTGGCCGGGCGTCGGCGGCTGCATGCCACCGCCCGCGGGAGCACCGCCAGCGGGACCACCCGGAGCGCCGGACGGCGGCATCAGCGGCTGGCCGGGCTTGATCTGCTGCATCTGGGCCTCGCCGCCCGTCTTCGATTCCTTATACTCGCTGCCGCCACCGCAGCCCGCGAGTACCCAGACCAGTGCTCCAACCAGCAGAGCCGCACCGTTGCGGGTCTTCAATTCACACCTCCTTAAAAGTCCGGACAGTTCGCCGGCCTTTGATCACTTGCTTGATTTTCGTTAAGGTTTCGCGATGGATCGACAGTACTCCTTCGAGCAACGGAGAAGAACCCCAGAAAACTGCACGTATTTTCAGCGCAGTACGAAGATTTTTTCTAATGTCCAGGACTCTTACGGTGTGACCCGGCGCACATCCAGCCCCAACTAGTGCACCCACCGGCGCCGACGATGGCCCATGCTGGAGGCTCCTTCCCCTTCCCGCCTCATTGGTGCCGCATCTCCGCGTCCCATCTCCACGCTGCATTGCCGCCGCTCCGGTTGCACAGCGCTCTGGCTAAAGGCATTCCAAAGACGGTGCTGGACAGGGGTCGGACCCGATACTGTGCTCCTCCACGGAGCCGGCGGGTAACCCGGCGGAGTACAACCAGCCAGGGGGATGGCGCCGGATGGAGATCGTCTGCTTCGGACAGCAGAATTGGGACTACTGCTGGACGGCCAAGCAACAGATCATGACCCGGCTTGCGAGTCGCGGACATCGTGTCCTCTACGTCGATCCGACCTGGTCGATGAAGAGCGGGTCGCGGTGGGACGCTGTGCGGGCGCTGGCTCCGGTGTCTACGGGCGCCGGCTTGCGAGAGTTGGACGCGAACCTCCACCTGTTTACCTACCAGTATGCGGCCGCGCTTCGCTGGCGCCGGAACGAGAGCCGGTGGGGCGACGTGGTGCGTGGCATTGCCGGCAAGCTGGGCTTCCGCGCTCCGCTGGCGTTCGCGCTGCATCCGGATGCCGCGCCACTCATCGAAGCACTGCAGCCGGCCGCGCGCATCTACTACGCCGTCGACGAGATGTCCGCGTTCGGCGGGACGCCACCCGACGAGCAGCAGCGACTGCGCGAGGCGGAGGAGCACCTGCTCCGCTCGGCCGATGTGGCGCTGGCGGTCTCACCGCGGCTCCACGAGCGGTTCGCTGCGCTGAATCCCCGCACGTTCCTGCTGGAGAACGGCGCCGACTTTGAGCGGTTCGCCCCGGAGAGCCTGGCCCGAGCCCCGCGCCATCCCCTGGTGGCGAGTCTTACCGGCCCGCGGCTGGGGTTCGTGGGGCAGGTGGATGAGCGCCTGGATCAGGAGCTGCTGGTCACGCTGGCTCGCCGTCGCCCTCAGTGGCAACTGGTGCTGGCGGGCCGGGTGAAGCCCGGTGTGAGCGTGGCGCGGCTGGAGGCGGAGGCGAACGTCCACGTGCGGGGCTATCAGCCCTACACGGCGCTGCCCGGGATCCTCCGTGACATCGACGTCTGCCTGGTACCGTATGAGCAGAGCCTGCTCACCCACTCCTGTAACCCGCTGAAGGTCTACGAATACCTCGCTACCGGGAAGCCGGTGGTGTCCACGCCGCTGGACGGGCTGCGGATCTGCCGAGAGGTGGTGTCACTCGCCTCCGGCGCCGGCGGGTTCCTGGATGCGATCGAGCAAGCGCTGGCGGATCCGGAAGCCGGGCGCACCGCACGGTTGAAGCTGGCGGGGGCGCATACCTGGGATCGGCGGGTGGACCAGTTGGAAGAGTACCTGGAGCATGCCGCCGAAGCCGCCCGAGACCGCGGCGCGAGCCTCGCCAGCACCGGAGCGATTGTCTCACCGCCCACCCCCAGCTACTTTGCGGGGGAGCGCCTGCCGTGCCGATCCCGCCTGGCTCACGATGCGCTCACGGCGGCCGGCTGGGTCAGCTACGGCGCCCGCCAGGTGGCCGGGCTCCTTCGCGGACGAAGGGAGCCGATCCGGCGCATCCTGGTGGTGCGCCAGACCCGGCTGGGCGACCTGGTGGTGTTCCTCCCCACGCTGGCCGCACTGCGACGTCGCTTTCCGGAGGCGCACATTGTGCTGGGGGTTCAGCCCGGGATGCGCCTGGGTGCGCTGCTGGAAGGCTGCGACGATATCGACGAGATCCGGGAGTTGGACTTCCTCCGCGAAGGCTCACCGTCGATGCGATCCCACAGCGCCGCGCGGTTCTTCGCGGAGGGGTTCGATCTGGTCGTCTCGGGCGGTGGCTTTTTCGTGATGCGGGATGCGTTCTTCAGCGGCGCGCCGCACCGCGTGGGCCTGGACGACGGGCACCCCCTGCAGGTGCTCAACCGCACCCGCGTTCGGCTAGACCCCACCCGCCACGAAGCGGAGAACAACCTGGCGCTGATCGAAGCGCTGGGCGGTCGCGCCGAGGGAGCGGAGCGCGCGCCGCGGCTCAGGCTCGATCCGCAGCGCACGCGGGAGAGCGCCGCCCGGGTCTGCGAGGGGCTGGGAGTCCCGCCGGAAGCACCGGTGCTGGCGGTCCACCCGGGCTCCCAGAAGCCGTCCCGGCGCTGGCCGATCGAGGGATTTGCCGAGGTGGTGCGCACCCTCCTTTCCGAGCGCCCGGACCTGCACGTCCTCTTTACCGGAGTGCCCGGTGAGGAAGACCTGATCGAGCGGATCCGCACGATCCTGCCGGCTGCCCTCCGTGGGCGTGCCCACAGTACGCTGGGGCTCACCGATCTCCATGGGCTGGCCGGACTCCTGCAACGCAGCGCCACCGTGCTGTGCAACGACACGGGAGTGCTGCATGTCGCCCGCGCAGTAGGAGCGCCGCTGGTGGCGCTGCTGGGCCCGGAGAACGACCGTCTCTGGGGTCCGCACCCCCTGGGGGAAGCGCCGGCCACCGCCCTGCGGCACGTGGTGCCGTGCGCCCCCTGCCAGCGGTGGTCCTGCGAGCAGCACTTCTGCCTGCGACTACTTCGGGTGGACGAAGTCCTCGCGGAGGTTCGGGCGCTGCTGGACGGCCGCGGTGAGCAGGGGACGCCGGAGCGTGGCCGGGAGCTCATCCAGCTAACGCGGCGGATCGAACGGCACACGTGGGCCTCGCTCGCCAACGCCGGCATCGAGGTGCCGCTGGTGAGTGTCATATTGCCCGCGGGGTTGAGCGACGCCGGACTAACCGAGGCGCTCGCGGCCGTGGACGCCGACGACTACCCGCGGATCGAGGTGGTGGCGGCTGCCCCCGCGCGTCTTCCAGCGTCCCGCACCCCGGTGCGCGTGATCCCGGCCCAACCCGACGCCGGAGCAATGTGGAGCGACCTCGTCGAGGAGTCACGCGGGGCGTTCGTCGCCACGTTCCAGCCGGGCGCCACCTGGAAGCCCGGACGCCTCGGAGCCGCCGTCTCTGCTTTGATGCGCGACCCTCAGGCCAACGGGGTCGACGATCGCGGGAATCCGCTGCCCATCGCGCCCGGGTCCGCCTCGGCGCAGCCCGTGGGCACGTTCCGCCGGTCCGCGCTCGCGGCGGCGCTGGCGCCCGCCGATGCGGTCCGGACGGCCACCCTTTCGAAGCACCACTCGCCGACCGGCGGGGAACCCTGCCGGGATGCCCGGCGCAGCGTATGAACGTGAGATCCGATGTCAACGATTGAGCTACCTCCCGGACCGGCACTCCCGGCAGCCCTGGCGGGACGCGCCCCGTCCCCCCTGCCGGTGCTGGAGATTGAACCGGCCGGCTCCTGGCCAGGGCTGAACCTGCGCGAGCTGTGGGCCTACCGGGGCCTGTTCCTGTTCCTCACTTGGCGGGACGTGAAGGTCCGCTACGCCCAGACCGTGCTGGGCGCGGCCTGGGCGGTGCTGCAGCCGATCCTACCGATGCTGGTGTTCACGGTCATCTTCGGGCAGTTTGCGAAGATGCCCACCGGCGGCGTGCCGTATGCGGTCTTCTCACTGGCAGCGCTGGTGCCGTGGACGTACTTCTCCAACGCTCTCTCCGGCGCCAGCAGCAGCCTGATCGGCAGCTCCAACCTGATCACCAAGGTGTACTTCCCGCGGCTGGTGATCCCCTATGCGCCGGTGCTGGCCGGCCTGCTGGACTTCGTCATCGCCCTGGTGATCTTGCTGGGGATGATGCTGGCGTTCCGAATCGTCCCCGCGGTGGAAGCGCTCTGGATGGTGCCGCTGCTGGTGGTGGGGATGATGATGACCGCGGCGGGCGTGGGCTGCTGGCTGGCCGCGCTCAACGTGCAGTACCGGGACGTCAAGTACGTGACGCCCCTGCTCATCCAGGTGTGGATGTACGGCTCCCCGATCGTGTATCCGCTCTCCCTCGTGCCGGAGCGGTTCCGGCCGTTCTACGCGCTGAACCCGATGGCGGGCATCATCGAAGGCTTCCGTTCGTCACTCCTGGGAACCCGCAGCGTGGAGCCGTGGATCGTCGCCGTCTCCCTGGCCATGGCTGCGGTGCTCTGGATCTCCGGCACCCTCTACTTCCGCCGCACCGAGGCGGTCTTCGCCGACGTCGCGTAGGCGGCAAATCAACTATGTCAGACCTGGCTATCTGTGCACGAAACCTGGGGAAGCGGTACCGGCTCGGGACCGCGGCCGAGCGGCACGAGTCGCTGCGGGACGCCGTGATGAGCGCCGTCCGCGCCCCCCTGAACAACCTCCGCCGGCTGCGCTACGACAGCCGCTCCGACGACGGCCGCACCGCCGCCGACCTGATGTGGGCGCTGCAGGACGTGTCGTTCGACGTGCGGCACGGCGAGGTGGTGGGGATCATCGGCCGCAACGGCGCGGGTAAGAGCACCCTGCTCAAGGTGCTCTCCCGGATCACCCCGCCCACGCGGGGCCGGGCGCGGGTGTTCGGCCGCGTCGGCTCCCTGCTGGAGGTGGGCACCGGCTTCCACCCGGAGCTTTCCGGGCGGGAGAACATCTACCTCAACGGCTCCATCCTGGGCATGGACCGGCCGTACATCGACCGGGTCTTCGACGAGATCGTGGAGTTCTCCGGGGTCCAGAAGTTCGTGGACACACCGGTGAAGCGATACTCCAGCGGCATGTACCTGCGCCTGGCGTTTGCGGTAGCCGCGCACCTGGAGCCGGAGATCCTCATCGTAGACGAGGTGCTGGCCGTGGGAGACGCGCACTTCCAGCGGAAGTGCATGGACAAGATGCAGGACGTCAGCCAGCGCGGCCGCACCGTGCTGTTCGTCTCGCACAACATGCCGGCGATCATGCGCCTCTGCCCGCGTACGATCCTGCTGGACCAGGGCACCGTGCTCCAGGACGGGCCGTCCCACCAGGTGATCAGCACCTACCTGCAGTCCGACCTGGGCACCACCGCCGCCCGCGAGTGGCCGCAGCTCGAAACGGCGCCTGGAAACCACCTGGTGCGCCTGCGTGCGGCGCGCGTGCTGCAGGGCGCAGAGGTGACGGATGCCGTGGACATCCGCCGGCCGGTGGAGCTGGAGATCGAGTGGGACGTGCTGGAAGGCGGTCACGGGCTGGTCCCGAACTTCCACCTCTACAACGAGGAAGGTGCCTGCATCTTCGTGAGTATCGACTCCGACCGCGAGTGGCGCGGCCAGCCGCGGCCGGCCGGCCGGTATACCAGTCGCGCCCGGATCCCCGGCAACCTGCTCTCCGAGGGCTCCCTGCTGGTGAAGGTGGCGATCACCACCCAGAACCCAGAAACGATCCACGTCTCCGAGCGAGACGTGGTGGCGTTCCAGGTAGTGGACAGCTTCGAAGGCGACTCCGCCCGCGGAGACTACGCCCGCCCGTTGCCGGGGGCGGTCCGGCCGCTGTTGGAGTGGGATACGAGGTACGCGGCGGCGTGAGGTGAGAGTGACGAGGTGCGAGGTTCGAGTGGGGAGCCGGGACCGGAACACCGCGGAGCCCCAGCACGTGGGCCGAGAACCCCCCCCTGCCCCCCCCCTTGGTAAGGGGGGGAGACCGAACACCGAACACCGAACATCCAACACCGAACACCCAACATCCAACACCGAACACCCAACACCCAACCATGCTCTCCCAGATCACCAAGGCGATTGAGTGGCGTTCCGAGCAATTGCGGCGACGGCTGCGGCACGCGCGGCGGAGCCGCGTGCGGTTGACGGAGGCCGATGTGCTTTCGTGCCTGCGAGCCCTCGGCCCGGTTCCTTCTGCCGGGGTGATGGTCCACAGCTCCCTCTCCGCGTGCGGAAGCATCGAAGGGGGCGCGGACTCCGTGGTGCGCGCGCTTCGCACCTGGGTGGGGGACGGGACGCTGGCGATGCCGGCTCACACCTACTGCTACCCGGACGGCACGAGCCCAGCGCCGCTCTTCGAGCTGGGGGAGACCCCCAGCGTGGTGGGCGCAATCACCGAGCAGTTCCGCCGGGAGGCGGGCGTCCTCCGCAGCCTCCACCCGAGCCACTCGCTCGCGTGCTCCGGCCCGGGTGCGCAGTCGTGGATCGCGGGGCACGAGCGGTGTGAGACGCCGTGCGGCCCGGGAACGCCGTACGAGCGACTGGTTCACGGGAACGGCGCGGTTCTGATGTTCGGCGCGCGATTGGACGCGTACACCCTCTTTCACACCGCGGAGGATGCGGCTGCGGTGCCGTACCTCTACTACCCGGAGCCGGTGACGCTGCGCATGCGGGACGGCGCCGACCTGCGGCTGCTGACAAGCCGGCGCCAGGACATGACCGTACCGCGGAGCTTCGCGCAGATGGACCGGTGGCTGGAAGAGCGCAGCCTGCTGCGCCGGCGCCGGCTGGGGATGGGGGAGCTGCTGTTCATCCCCCGCGCCGGAGACGCGCACGAGGCGCTGGTGGCGGCGCTCCGCCAGGATCCCCTGCTGTTGGTGGATCCCGCCGCTCGCCCACGGTTGCACGCTGCCGGCGCGGCGAGCATCACAAGAATAGCCGCCCGGTAAGCGCCCGGTCCTCAGGGCGAACCGGCTGGTTGCATTACCTGAACCGATCACTGGGCAATGACGCGTACGGCGTAGCGGTGTGCTGGGGGTGTTGGGGTGCTGGCGGCCCCAACACTCCATTACTCCAGAACTCCACTACTCCGGCGGCGTTAGCACTCACTGTTCGGCTCGATAACTAAGGGCAGCACACCCTGAACGCACCGGGAGAGTGGTATGGCGGGAGTTCGCAAGCTGATCGGTACGCCGCTGCGCGCGGCCAAGGGAGTCGCCAAGAAGGCGATTGGGATGATGCCGCCCCCGCCGGAGCGCCTCACCGGCCGCCTGGCCCGGGACGGCGGCAAGCCGGTGCGCGACCTGCGCTTCCGCCCGTGGCCGGAGTATCCCCGCGGCAGCAAGTCCGAATGGCTACACGGCGTGGGGCCGGTGATGGAGCGGGTGTTCCGCACCGGTGAGGAAGGCCTCCCGCAGACCCTGGCCAAGGAGTTCTGCCGCCAGTGGGCGGAGTACTGCGGCGTGCGATACGCGCTGCTCACCCCGCATGGGACGGACGCGCTCCGCATCGCCGTAGCGGCGGCGCTGGACCACGACGGGATGGAGTACGGCGGCGAGATGATCGTTCCGAACCTCTCGTTCGTCGCCAGCAGCACGGTGGCGCTGGACCGGCGCGTGGGCGTGGCGTTGGTGGACGTAGACCCGGAGACGCTCCTCCTCGACCCGGCCCGCGTGGAAGAGGCGATTATCCCCGGCAAGACCCGCGCCATCATGGCGGTGCACCTCTTCGGCCAGACGGCGGACATGGCGGCGCTCCGAGACATCGCCCGGCGGCACTCGCTGGCGCTGATCGAGGACGCGGCCCAGGCGCATGGGGCGGTGCATGAGCTGGGGCACGCCGGCGCTCTCGGTGATGCGGCCGGGTTCAGTTTCCAGTCTTACAAGAACCTCTCCGCGGGCGAGGGCGGCGCCTTCACCACCAACGACGCGCAGGTGTTCGAGCGGGCGTACGCCTTCCATAACGTGGGCCGGGCTCGGGTGGGTGGGCAGCGCTGGAGCCACGACAGCATCGGCTGGAACTGCCGGGCCACGGAGTACGTGGCGGCGGTGCTGCTGCACCGGCTCAAGAACCTGGAAGCCGAGCAGGCGAAGCGGTGGACCCTCTTCCAGGCGCTGCGCGGGATGCTCAAGGAAGTGGCGTGCGTGGAGCCGTTGGGGCTGGCGCCCGGCATGCAGCGACACGGCGTGCACATGTTCGGGCTGCGCTACCGGCCGGAGCTGTGCGCCGGGCTGGACCTGGACGACTTCCTGAAAGCGGTGCGCGCCGAAGGAATCCCGGTCGACCGCCTCTATAACGGGATGACCCAGGCGCAGCAGCCCGCCTTCCAGCGGCTGCGCGAGCGGCACCCGGACTACCTCCGCGTGCTCTCCACGCCGGTCTCCGACGCGGCGGTCCGGGACCTGATCTACCTCCCCCACCACCTCTTCCTCTCCGACGAGCAGGGGATGGCGGACATCGCCGGCGCCTTTGCAAAGGTGCAGGCGCACTTCGCCCCGTCCGCCCGGCCGATGCCGCGCGTGGAGCGGTCCCAGCCGGCCGCGCACGCCCCGCAGGCCACCCACACCCCGGCCGCCCCGGCGCGATCCGAGGCGAAGGAGCAGCCGATCCGGGTGGGGATCATCGGCGTGGGGATGATGGGCCGCCAGCATGCCGCAGTGATCTCCCGGATTCCCACGCTGAAGCTGGCCGCCGTGGCGGATGCCCGTGCCGAGGCCGCGCAGAGCGTGGGCGGCGAGTTCGGCTGCCGCGCCTTCCCCACCCCCGAGGCGCTGCTCCGCTCCGGAGAGATTGATGCGGTGGTCATCGCCACCCCGCACTGGCAGCACGCGGAGTTGGCCGTCTCGGCGTTCCAGGCCGGCCTGCACGTGATCTGCGAGAAGCCGCTATCGGTGACCGTGGAGCAGGCGGACGAGGTGCTGCACGCCGCCCGGAACGCTCGCGGGCTGTTCCTCTCCGTCTACCAGAACCGGTTCGAGCCGTGCTACCTGCACGCGAAGCAGCTCCTGGAGAGCGGCGAGCTCGGCGCCCCGTACCGCTGCGAGATCGTCGAGACCCAGTGGCGGACGGAAGCGTACTACCAGAACAGCCCCTGGCGTGGAACGTGGAAAGGCGAGGGCGGCGGAGTCCTGTTGAACCAGGCGCCCCACGTGCTGGACCGGTACGCGTGGCTGTGCGGAATGCCGTCCTCCCTGCTCGCCCACTGCAGTACGCGGCTGCACCGGATCGAGGTGGAAGACACCGCCACCGCGATGCTCACCCACGAGAACGGCCTGCAGGGCCACCTCCACGTGAGCACCGCGGAGAACCCGCCCACCTCGCGGACGGTGATCTGCTGCGACCGCGGCCGGATCGCCATCGAAAACGGGCGGCTGCACGTCACCCGGCTGAAGGAATCGCTGCAGGAGCGGACCGCCACCGAAACCCGCGAGTGGGCGGCGATGGAGAGCGAGACGCGAGAGGTCCATCTCTCCCACCTGGGGTCGCTCGATGCGCTGCTGGCCGCCTACTACGACAACTTCGCGGCCGCGGTGGCCGGCACGGCCGCGGTGCTCTGCCCCGGGAGCGAGGGCCGGAACTCCGTGGAGCTGGCCAATGCGATCATTCTCAGCTCCGCTCGCGGCGCCTCCGTGAGCCTGCCGCTGGACCGCGCGGAATACACGCGGTTCATCGAGAAGCGGATCGCGCAGGGATCGGGCGCAGTCGAAACAGAGCGGCGTCTCGCGGCCTGATGGGGGGAGTGTAGGAAGTGAGGAGATGAGGAGGTGCGGGGAAGCCAAGTCGGCGCTGTGCGCCGCTGCTGCCCACTCGTTACCTCCCCAACTCCTTACCTCCTACACTCCACTCAGCCTCCCGTGATCTCCAACCAGCGGTCGGCGAGCAGGCGGGCATAAGGAACCGGGTCGAGCCCATAGTGGCCCAGCGAATAGCCGTCGTTCACCTCGATCAGGAGCGTGCGCCCGTCGTCGGTGACGCCTACGTCGAGGGAGTAGGCTACCGGCGCGCTGGTATAAGCGGCGATCGCTGCATCCACCACCTCGAAGTCTGGAGCGTGGCGGAAACAGCCCGCATAGTGCTTGCAGCCGACCAGGCCTCCCTGGTGTACGAAACCGCGATACTCGGTGCGGAAGGATACTGCCGCAGAGCAGAAGACCGGAACGTCGTTTGGCAACCCAGCCGTCTTGATCAGATCCCGGAACGAGTGGACGGCGTGCCCGGTGAACCGTTTCGCCTGACCACTCACCGGCTTGATGAAGTACGGGGAGACGCCGGCTTGCACCTCCTCACGCACCTTGCCGAGCGTGGAGCTCCACGTGTCCCTCCCGGCGAAGGGGGCGAGCTCCTCCGGAAGATTGGGGATCTCCGGCCACGGCACGCTCAAACGGCTCAGCGCCGTGCGAACGCTGTTGATGGAGCCGACCACCACGAGCTCGGCGAGCGGCGGCAGCGTTTCCACGGCGCCCTGTTCGAAGAAGAGGATCTCCGCGCCCAACTCCTGGAAGCCGAGCCAGGCGGCGAAGTAGTTCCGGCTGACGATTTGCTCGTTCACGCGCTCCACGGCTACTTGCATGACTCCATGAAATGGGACGCCCACCAGGCACGTCAAGTAGACTGTGGGAGATGAGCCAGCCTGATCCGACGGGATTGCCACAGCGCCACGGTAGCACGATGAAGGCCAGGAGGGCGGTGGGCGCTTCGTAATGACGGTGGGGGCGGGGCGAGCCGACCATCACGGTGCTGGCCACACCGGTCGATGGTGACCGCTTCCATGCGAGACACCGGCCTGTTCCAGCAGCACCGCTACCGTGCCCAGGCCGTCGGTCCGTTCCACCGTCCGAGCGCCCAATCCCCCGGCGCTGCGAACGTGATCCAGCGCCGTCTGCCCCGCCTGGTCGCGCAGGCGGAGGTCTGCGCCTGCCTCGAGGAGTAGGGTGACGGAGCGGCTGCAGCCCTGCCGGGCGGTGTAGATCAGCGGCGTGTAGCCCCAGCAGTCGGCGGCGTTCACGTCCGCTCCGTGCCGGAGCAGGAGCGCCATCGTGTCTGCGTGAGCGCCGCGTGCCGCCCAGGAGAGGGCGGTCATCTCTGCGTCGTCCCGCGCGTGCAGGTCGATGCCCGCGGCCAGCAGCATCGCGGCGCGCTCGGTCATGCCCCAGCAGCACGCGAAGGTAAGCGCGGTATCCAGCTCCCGGTTGCGGTCGCTGATGTTGCCGCCGTGCCGCAGGAGGAGCTCCACGACCTCCCTCGCGGCGACCTTGCCCGCGAGGAAGGTGGCGGTGGCGCCCTCCGCATCGCGCACGTCCACGCGCGCGCCGTTTCGGAAGAGCAGTTCCAGCAGGACAGGCGCGTGCTCTCGACCCCACTCCGCTGCCAGGTGGAGCGGGTAGCTGCCGTCCGGGCCGGGAACGTTCGGGTCGGCGCCTCGCTCCAGAAGCAGCGGCGCCAGCGAGTAGTGGCCGTAGGCCAGCGCGGTGTGGAGCGCCGTCTCACCGGTGGGTGTACGGGCGGCGAGGTCAGCGCCCTGCCGGATCAGCTCTTCCGCTCGCCGCAGCCGGCCGCGCTGCAGGGCGCCCACCAGCCACCGACCACGCTGTGTTCTCTGTTTGGGGGACATCGCCTCCATGATCGACCGGACGTGCGGCCCTGCTCAATGCCACCGCGCCAACGCGGATCATGGAGGCTGCCCACCTACGCGGGCTACTCCGCTTCGCTCTCGGCCAGGATCTTGCGGTAGGTCACCCGGGCGTGCTCGTAGAGGGCTTCGGCCTCGGCCAGCTCGGCGGGCTTGATGAAGCGGCGCTTCTGGCTCCAGCACTGGTCTACGCCCTTCAGGCACCACTCCGCGCTGCGGCGGCTGGGGCGCACCGGCTTGTTGTCCACCACCACCCACACCGGGTTGGTGTGCGAGGACGGCAGCACCCGCAGCGCCACCCAACTGCTCCGCTCGATCGGCACGTCGAACTCCACGTCCCGGCGGGCGCCGTCCGCCAGCACCACGCGCCGCGCTACCGGGTAGCCGTTCACGATCACCTCCACCGGCACGCCGCGCGTGTCCCCGATGCGGCTGCGCTCCAGGTGCCAGTACGGCTTCTGGCTGTACGGCCGCTTGCGGATCGTCTCGTCCGGCTGCTCCGGCAGCAGTGCCGCCACATTGGCCGCCACGCGCACGGTGCCTGGCTTCGCCAGGCGCACCTCGCTGCCGCCCTCCCCCATCCGAACGCCGTCCACGCGGAAGTCCACCAGGTGGCTCATTCCGTCCGACACGTAGTTGCGGCCCTGCCGGATCCCCTCGCACCAGCGGTCGTAGTCCAGCTTGCCGTCCAGCTTCACGTAGGAGCGGCCCAGGCCCACGCGCTCCCCGTAGATGCAGGGGAAGTCGGTCTCCCCGCTCACCCGGGTGCGGAAGCCGCAGTTGAGCGTCTGGTACCACATGTTCAGCTCCCAGACGTACGGGGTGTCGACCGTGGACAGGAAGTCCACGGCGGGCACCGGCTTGCCGTCCGGGCCGGGGACCATGTGGGTCACGTCCGCCACGTACTCGTTCGCGCCGATGCCGTTGTACGGCGGGACCACGTAGTTGGGAAGCTCGGAGGTGGACACCTCCAGCCCCCAGCCGGAGTGGGCCGGGCCGCGGATGGAGCCCTGCTTCGCTGCCCACTTGAGCGTGTTCAGGCAGAGCGTGGGCCAGTGGTCCTTGGAGTTGCCGCCGGGATACATCTGGTCCTTCAGCCGCAGCAGGCAGAGGTGCCCGCTCTGGTGGGACCCGAAGCCGGAGACCTCCACGTCGTAGCGGAGCAGGTAGGGGTAGATGGAGACCTTGTCCACGGAGCCGGTGAAGAACTGCTTCTGGTAGTCGAAGCACGGTCCCCAGGTGAGGTTGGCGCCGACCTTCAGGTCTTCGCCCAGGCAGTGGCGCATCATGTCCGGCGCGTGGACCCCTTCCGTGGGGTTGGTGTAGTGCGCGCAGCCGGCGGCGTGGATGTGGTGGTCCCCGGAATACCAGCCGTCCGCCGCGAGGTCGATCCAGCGCGCCAACTGGAACGTCTCCTTGCAGCTCTTCGCGGCGGGAATGATCACCGTCCGCTGCTGGGAGCGGTATTCCGGCCCCCGGGAGACTTCCACGGTGTAGGCGCCGGGCGGAAGCTTCACCTTCTCCCCGTTGTGGCGGTAGATCTGCGGATGGAACGCGAAGTCCGGCGCGAGCCGCTTGGCCTGCGAGGGGTACACCCGGCCCGCCGCGTCCCGGATCACGAAGCCGGCGGTGGTCGGCTTTCCGTCCACGTCCTTCACGCCCAGCGTCACCTCCGTGGAGGGGCGCACCGTAAACAGGAGGTCCACGTCGTTGCGGAAGCCGATGTCCTGCGTTCCCTGGCCCACGTTGAAGGCGATCCGGGCCTCGCGCTTCCCCGCATCCCGGCTATAGAAAGAGAAGACTCGATATTCCAGCTCCAGGCCGGAGAGCTCCCGCTTCAGCGGCTGGGCGGTGTACTCCAGCACCTCCAGCCAGCGGTTCGGCACCTGCTCCTTCGCACTGTTGAACAGGCGGCCGCCGTTCGGGCTCTCCACGTTCAGCGGCGCGGTCACCCCGGCCTCGTTGGTCACCTTGACGAGGAAGGTGCGCCAGCCCTGCTCCGCCAGCTCCGGCTTTGCGGCGCCCGGCGCCACCTTCACGCGGCTCTCCGGATTGATCTGCACGTGGAGCAGGCTGTAGCGATCGAAGATCCGCTCGATTGTCGCCACGCCGGTGGTGGGATCCATGGCGTTCGCCGCGTCCAGCACCGCTTTGCGGTCGGCGGCCTTCAGCGGCGCTCCCAGGTGGTCCAGCGTCTCCACGATCCGCTTCGCCTGGGCCGCCAGCGGCTGGATCTCCGCCTTCGCCGCGGCGGCGGGCCGGAGGCGCGTGTGCAGTGCCGTCGCCCCGCAGAGGAGCACGAGTCCGAACGCTGCTGCCCGTCGCATAATCGTTCCTCCCGGAGTGCGCAAAGTGTGATTCGCAGCGGTACCTGGTGGCTGCGAACGCCTGACACCGCGCGGTTGACGCCTCACGCTTGGTGCTCCCGGCGCGGGACTCCTTCGTGGATCTCCGCCCCCACAACCGCCTGTTTGCTACTGTTTGCTTCTATCGCACGGGGGGTATGTCCCCGTAGCAGCGCATTGCGCACAATGGAGGAACAAAATGAGCACCAGCTACGATAACGACCTGCATGATGATGGGATCCAGCACGGGATCGACGACAACCCGCACAACGATCCGCAGAAGGGCGCTGCCCTCGGCGGCGCGGGCGGCGTGGCCGTCGGCGCGGCGGCGGGGTCCGTGTTGGGCCTGGGCGGCGCAGCCATCGGCGCGGTGGTCGGCGGCCTGATCGGCGCGGTGGCCAGCGGCGCCGCGGTGGGCGCCATCGATAAGATGGACGACGACGACACGGTCACCGGCCTCGACACGGACGACGATCTGGACACGGATTACACCGATCCGACGCGGGCCGATTACAACCGCTCCACCGTGACCGACTACGATTACGGTACCGCCACCGGAAACCGGGACATGACCGCGACGCCGGTTGTGGACCCGACCTGGGGGAGCCCGACCACCGGCGTGACGAACTATGACACGATCCCGGGTAACCCGGATGTGATCACCACGCCGATCGCGGACCCGACCTGGGGGAGCCCGACCAGCAACCCGGACGTGATCACCACGCCGATCGCGGATCCGACCTGGGGCAGCCGCCCCGCGGATACCTTTCAGGACCCGGTCACCGGTAACGACCTCCCCGGTATTCAGACCGGGGGTCGCACCATCGACGGCACGCCGGACACCCGCGGCCTCATGGAGAAGACCGCGGACGCTGTGACCGGCGACAACTACGACGACAAGACCGGGCGCCGCGTAGCCTAGAAGTCCGGCCAACACTGACTCTCGTGGGGTGCGCCGGCGGCGCACCCCACGTTTGTTTGTACCGCCGGATCCTTCCCGAGGCAGCCCCGTTCCACTACGTCGTCCCCCCCTTGGTAGAGGAGCCAGCGGCTCAGTTGCTGAATACCCCTTTCAATCGCTGGAAAGGGGAAATGCAATGAATACTGTAGGCCGGATGGTCGCAGCCGCGCTGATTTTCTGCGCGCTCTCGCCTGGTTACGCAAAAGACACGAAGAAGGACAAAGAGCCCGATCCGCCTGCCATCACGGCGCCCGCGGGTCAGCTTGTGCCGGACATCGTGATCAAGGTCATCGTCCTCGGCAACTACAAGTCGGGCGACGCCAAGAAGGGCGACCGGGTGAATCTCCGCGTGGACGAGGACGTGGTGGATTCCGCGGGCATGGTCCTGGTCCGCAAGGGCACTCCGGCGTATGGCACCGTCACCTCCTCCCGCGGCTCCGGGATCTTCGGCAAACGCGGGCTGCTGGATGTGGCGATCGACTACACCAATGCGGTAGACGGCACCAAGGTGCCGCTGCGCGCCTCCAAATCCCGCGCCGGGAAGGGCGCCGGCGGCGCCACCATCGCCGCTACCGTGCTGCTCGCGCCGATCGCGCTCTTTGCCAAGGGCGGCAACGTCACCCTGAAAGAGGGGACGGAGATCCTGGCGTACGTGGACGACACCATCAAGGTCGGCAGCGCCGATGGGAAGCCTGCCGTGGCGCCCGTTCCCGCTACCCCCACCGGCCCGGCCAAGGTGATCACCCTCCGCAACGGCGACAAGATCACCGGCCACCTCGATGGCCTGAGCGACGGGGTCTACACCGTGGTCACATCCAACGGCACGCTGAAGATCAAAGCCGACACCGTCAAGGAGATCAAGGACGCCGAGCCGGCGAAGTAGCGAGGGAGCCGCTGCCTACGGTGATCTGTCGCCCGGCACCGGGGGAGAACACCTCCCCCGGTGTAGGGCGCCGCGTGTGAAGCCTCCAAACCGTCAAGCAGTCATGTTGAGCTGGTACCAGTCCTGGTGCGGCGTACGTGTCGACTGCGAAACATCTCCCACCGGGCTCGGAACGTTACTCCCGGTGCGTGGCGGAGTACGCACCCGTCCGAGATCCTTCCCGTTGGTCAGGATGACATGGTACGGTGGTGGTTGCGTACGCGCTGCGGAGCGCGGGATTACCCCACTTCTCAAGCGCTCCCACAAGGGCTTCCGTCAGCGGCCCAAACCGTCAGCTAAAGCTGATACCGCACCTCCCCCGCCCCCTCCGGCTTGTACTCCAGAACCCGGCGCACAAATGCCAGGAGCTCCGTGGGGTTGAACGGCTTGGTGAGGTAGCAGTCCGCGCCGCTTTGCCAGCCGCGGAAGATGTCCGCGTCCTGCGCTTTGGCGGTGAGCATGATCACCGGCAGCTCCGCGGTCTCGGCGTCCAGACGCAGCCGCTTCAGCACTTCGAAGCCGTCCATCCGGGGCATCATCACGTCCAGCACCACCATGTCGGGGCGCTCCCCTCGGATGCTGTCCAGGGCTTCGACCCCATCTCGAGCGGTGGTCACCCGGTAGCCCGCGCGCTGCAGGTTGACCTCCACCAGCCGGCGGATGTTCACTTCGTCGTCTACGGTGAGGATGTGTTTCATGGCGGCGCCTTTCTCCGGGTAGTGCCCGGCGGTGTCTACTTGAGGAAGCGGCGCAGGGGTGGGGGGCTGTCCGGGCTATCGAGGATCGCGGCCATCCGGGCCAGCAGAAAGCAGAGCTCTTCCGGGTTGAACGGCTTGGTCATGTACCACTCGGCGCCGATGCCCCAGCCGTTGCGGATGTCGTCATCCGTGCCGCGAGCCGTGAGCATCAACACCGGGATCTCCACCGTGGCGGGGTCTTCCTTCAGCCGCGCCAGCACTTCGAACCCGTCCATCCCGGGCATCATCACGTCCAGGACGATCAGGTCCGGCCGGCGCCGGCCGATGCACTCCAGCGCTTCCGCGCCGTTCGCGCACAGTTCCACCCCGTAGCCGTGCCGGAGCAGGTGATGCTCGATCAGTCGCCGGATGTTCGGCTCATCGTCCACCACCAGGATCCGCGTGCCGCGCTCCCCGCCGGCGTCGGGCGGCAGGCAGCGGCCGCGCAGCTCCGGATCCGGAGCTTCCTGCCGTACTTCCCGCAGCGCCGCGTCGAACGGCGCCCAGCTCTCTTCTTCCGCATCACGCCAGGTGGACACGAGCTCTACCCCCTTCCTGCGCCGCGTGGGCTTCGGTCAGCGCCGCTCGCAGCCGCACTCGCGCCTGGTGCACCCGCCACCGCGCCAGCCCTTCCCCGATGCCCAGTGCCTCCGAGATCTGGGCGTAGCTCAGCTCCTGGAACACGCGCAGCACCAGCGCCTCCCGGTAATCCGCCGGGAGCTCACCCACGGCGCGGGCCACTTCCGCCGTTTGCAAGGAGGCCAGCAGCGCGTCTTCGGGGCCCGGCGCCAGGTCCGGGATCTCGATCGCGCACTCCAGCGCCAGCCCCTCCCGCTCACCGGCGGCCCGTGCGGAGCGGCAGCGCTTGCGCCACCGGTTCCGCGCGATGCCGTAGAGCCACGCTTTAAGGTCCGGTGCGCGGGCCGGATCGAGCCGCGACGTCGAGCCCCAGAAGCCGGTAAAGGTCTCCTGGGTCAGGTCCGCCGACGCCTCGGGGTCGTGCGTCAGCCAGAGGAAGAAGCTGTAGACGCCCCGGTAGTGGGCGTCCACGAATGCTTCGCAGGCCTCCGGCTCCCGGCCCCGCAGTCGAACCAGCAAGGATCGCGCTTCGCGTGCCACCGCGGTCTCCGATAACCCGGTGACAGCCCCCCTGGCTGCACCGCCTCACCGATTCCCTACCGCGAGACGCCGGGCTGTTAGAGCGATTTTCTACGGCCGTTATGGAGGAGTCGCAGGCCGGGTGGTTCTTCTGATCGGAGCGTCGGCTCACGTCACTGGAGTGCTGGGTCGCAATACTCCAACACACCGTCTTCGACTACTGGCCGGACGGCGCCGTGCCCGGCGGCCAGCCCTGCTCCTCGCGGAGCCGGGCGAGGAACGCTTCCACGGCGAGGTCCCACTTCCCCTGGGCGTGCAGCAACGCTTCCACTACTTCCCGCACCGCGCCGTGGCCGCCGGGAAGGGTGGTCACCCAGTCCGCACGCTCCCGGATCGCTGCGGGGGCATCGGCCACGGTAACCACCACGCCGGCCGCGGCAAACGCCGGCACGTCGTTCAGGTCGTCCCCGATGTACAGAATCTCTTCTCGGGCAACACCCAGCCGGCAAGCCAGGTCGCTCAGCGCCTGCTGCTTGTTGCGTGCCCACTGGATGACATGGGTGATCCCCAACTCCGCCGCGCGGCGCTCCACTACCAGGGAAGTCCGCCCGGTGATCCACGCGATTTCGATTCCGGCGGAACGAACTAAGCCCAACGCCAGGCCGTCTCTAACGTGAAAGCCTTTGAGCTCCACCGGCTCTCCGGAAGCGGTGGCGCCGAGGAGCAGGGTGCCATCCGTGAGGACGCCGTCCACGTCCATCGCCAGCAGGCGAATACCCTTCAGTTTTTCGTGAAGTTCGGCATCATCCATCGTGTGGCCTGGGTAACACCGAAGCAAGGGCCGCTCAAGGTGGTGTGGAAGGTGCGAGAAGTATAGCACGCGGGCAGTGAAGCCCTGCACAGTAGCCCCACGCAGGCCTGGGTAAGATCGGAGCAGCAGAGAATGCTCCTTCACATCGGGGTGAATTAGGATGGCTACGATACCGGCAGACCGCAAACGGAACTGGATGCTCGTCGGCGCGCTCGCCGCGGTGATCTACGGCTTCGGCAACCTTTATCAGCCGACGGTGGTCGTGGGTCAGTCCATGGCCCCCACTCTGGAGAGTGGGCGCGTGATCTGGCTGGATCGCACCTATTACCGGACCCATCGCCCCAAGGTCGGGGAGGTGATCGTCTTCAAAGACGAGGCCGGCGAGACCTACGTGAAGCGCGTCTACCGTGGCCCGGGTGAGACCGTGCACTACCTCGCTTCCGGCTCCCAGTTCCTGATGCCGGTGCGGGACCCGTTTGCTTCCGCGCTCAGGGTGCGCTACGAGCACGGCCGGACCTCCCTCCGCGTCAAATCGATGAAGGTGCCTGAGGACAGCGTCTTCGTGCTGGGCGACAACTACGTGGTGTCGATCGACAGCCGGCAGCTTGGCGCGAT
>JAJFMS010000287.1 GCA_020696885.1 Armatimonadota bacterium
CTGCCGGACTACGCCGTGCTGAAGTACGACCCGGAGCAGTACAACGACGACTTCCGCGACCACGCCGTCCTCGCCGGCTTCTTCAACGAGCGCTGGCAGCCGTAGAGGGGGAGTTTTGGACAGGATTACGGGATTCTGGAGGATGGGAAAGAGGGTGGCTTCGCGACGTTAGTTCGTTCCCGCATCCGCGCCCTTGCTGTCGTTGCGAGCCGCCCGCCGCCTCTTTCGCTTCTCACCGCGCTCCCGTGGCGGCGTGGCAATCCCGAAGGTTACGTGGCACCTGCCCTGGCGCGTCGATGGTTGGCAGGATCCGTGACGGTTGGGATCGCCACAGGCGCCAAAGACGCGCCTTCGCGATGACGTACTGCTCTTACGGGCGGCTCTCCCCCTGTTCTCTCTCCTATCCCTAATAATCCCGTATTCCTGTCAAAAACTCCCCCAACCCCAATGCGCTGCCAACGCTGCCAAACCGACGTTGCTCCCCGCGCCGGGTTCTGCCACCTGTGCGGCACCAAGCAGAAGCGCGGCCTGCTGAGCTTCCTCCCCAGTGCGGCGGTTCCGTCGCACGGCTGTATCAAGTGCGGGGCGGAGACGCCGGTGCAGTCGGTGTTCTGCTCCCAGTGCGGCTGGTTCGTGAAGGATACTGGCTACGTGGAGGCCGGGCTCACCTACGTCGCTGAGGACCCGAAGAGCCGGCTGTTCCTGCGGCCGGACCTCCCGCGCACCATCGGTGACGTCACCGGCTACGTGGAGTACTTCGTCCACGTGATGCGGGAGGTGGGGGCGGAGGCAGGCACCGAGCCCGCACTGGGCGCGATCGAACGCTTCTTCGAGATGGACCTCACCGCCGAGCAGCTCCAAGCGGTCGCCCGGGTGTCCGCGGACCAGATCTACCTGGCCGTCGCCGGGTTCAGCATCATCGACGAAGCCACCCGCACCTACTACGACGTGGTGGTGCGGGCGCTCATGGACGGCCTGCGAGGACGCGGTGTCCGCGTCTGCTACGTGCTGGACAATGCGCTGGCCGACGATCGCTTCCAGGCGGTGGTGGAGATCTACGGACGGTGCGGCTTCCTGGTCCACCACCCGTACATCGGCCATCGGCCGGCCGCCGAGCACCTGGTGGTGGAACGGTTCCGGGACTACCTCCAGCGGAAGGCGGCGCACCTCGTCTACATCGAAAAGGACACCGCGGTGAACTACCTGGACCGCATCCGAGAGCTCGCCCGCCAGGCCGATCCACCGCTCGCCGGCGTCTTCCGCTGCGACGCTCCCGCCTGGGGCTCAGCCACCTACGAGCTGTGAGGGGCGCGTCGGAGAATCTTGACAGGATTACGGGATGGAAAGGGATTGGGAGGCCGCCGTTCGTATCGCCTGACTGTACCCGGGGAAGATTTTTGACAGGATTAACGGGATTGACAGGATGGGAGCAGCTAGCAACCGTCGCTGAGGTGCTCGCTACCCTTCGAGGAAATCTGACCTGGGCGCACCGCAGGCTAACATCCCGTAACGAACGGGGAAGCACCCGGCACCCAATCGGATCCCATCCTGTCAATCCTGTTAATCCCGTCAAAAACCGGTTTCCACGGCTGGCAGGCTACCGCCCTGTCACGAACCGGAGGAGGTCTCCGAACTGGATAAGCAGGGCGGATGCCGCCAGTACCAGGTACCAGAGCATCGCCACGCGAACCAGCTTGGGGTTGCGACGGCCCTGGCGAAGCTGCGAGACGCCCATAAGGATGCTGGTGATTCCGACCAGCAGCGGAAACGAGAGCACGCCGAAGACCATCACCGCCTGGAGTGGGGTGCCGTTGAAGCGGGTGGTGGCGTGAGGGTCGCCGGAGTGGCGCATGATGTTGGCGATCACCATCATCAGGTAGAGGATCCCGCCCGAGAGCGCCAAGCCCAGGACGAGGTAGATCGCCCCCATGATCCGCAGGCGATGGGGCGGGTGCTCCACGCTGCCGCACCGAGAGCAGCTATCCGACCAGTATGGAACCCTCCCGCCGCACTTGCTGCATACCTGGTCGAGGTCTTCCAACGAAGCTGACATCCGCCCCTCCCACGTGCAGTTGCCGGCGACGGCCGCGGCGTGCAGGCGTTGGGAAGGATGAAGGCGGAAGGATGAAGGATGAAGGCCGGGGCTGGCGGCTGCGAAACTTCGTGCTGGGCGCCGTGTCCGATTGAGGCAGATCGATCGGCTCCAGGCTCCGTCTACATGCTGCGCAGTGCCATCCTGATGCTCCCCCTGGTGGGACTTGCCGCTCCGGCGTGGGCGGCGGGGTCTCCTCGCGTGCCCACGCGGGCGGCGTCCGCTCGCGTGGTGGCGCTGGAGGTGCTGCCGGCGGAGGTGGTGATCGATCGTCCCGGCGCGGTGCAGCAGCTCCTGGTGCTGGGTCGCCGCGCGGACGGCACGTTTTCCGATCTTACGGATCAGGCGCGCTTCTCGTCTTCCAGCCCGTCCTCCGTCCCGGTGTCTTCCACCGGGTCGCTCTCCGCCTTGAAGAACGCCTCGGCTGCGGTGACGGTCGCACTGCCGGGAGTTGCTCCCGCTCTCCGCGTGACGGTGCCGGTGACCGTACGGAATGCCGGCGCGGGTTACCGGTGGGACTACGCCCGGCAGGTGGCGCCGGTGCTGGCCCGGAGCGGCTGCATGGGCGCCGGGTGCCATGGGGCGGTCTCCGGCCGCGGCGGGTTCAAGCTGTCGCTCTTCGGGCAGGACGCGGACCAGGACTACGACACGCTCCTCCACGGCGCGGGCGGGCGGCGAGTAAACCGCGTGAACCCGGGCGCCAGCCTCCTCTTGCTCAAGGCCACGATGGCGGTGCCGCATGGCGGCGGGCTGCGGTTCAAGATCGGCTCTCCGGAGTATCGCGCCCTTGCGCGCTGGCTCGCTAGCGGCGCCCCACGGGGCGGGGACACGGCGCAGGTGGCGCGGCTGGAAGTGCTGCCGCGGCAGCGGGTCCTCACGCGTCCGGGTGAAACGCAGCGGCTGCTGGTGCTGGCCCACTACAGCGACGGCACCCGGGAGGACGTCACGGAGCAGGCGCTCTTCGAGTCGAAGAACGAAGGCGCCGTGCGGCTGGACGGAAACCGTGTGCTTTTCGGCGGCCTCGGTGAGGCCTCGGTAGTGGTGCGCTATGGGGGACAGGTCGCCTCGGCCGGCTTCACCGCCACCCAGCTTCCGGCGCTCCGCGGCTTTCCGGAGTATCCTGCCCGGAACGTGGTGGACCGCGAGGTTTTCGGGCGGCTAAAGCGGCTCCACGTGCCGCCGGCGGACACGGCCCCGGATGCGGAGCTGGTGCGCCGGCTGTACCTGGACCTCATCGGCCGTATCCCCACCGCGGCGGAGACGGAGCAGTTCTGCGCCAGCACGGACCCGGGCAAGCGCGAGGCGCTGATCGACACGCTCCTGAACGGCCCGGAGTTCCCGAAGCACTGGCGCGACAACCTCAACACGCTGCTCATGGGCCGGAACGCCTTCCCGATGAACCCGGCCTGGGCCGCGTGGCTGGAGACCGCACTCAAGGAAGACCGCGGCTGGGACCGCGTGACGCGGGACCTCCTGCTGGCGCGTCCGGAGAAGCCGGAGGAGAACGGCGCGCTCTACTTCATGGACACCCGGTTTGCGCAGGGGGACACCGGGCTGGACCTGGTTACCCGCGATGTGAGCCGGATCTTCTTCGGGGTGGACATCCAGTGCGCCCGCTGCCACACGCACCCGGACGTGGCCACCTGGCAGCAGCAGGCCTATTGGGGGATCTCGGCCTTCTTCGGGCGGAGCTACCGGGTCCAGGTAAAAGGCGCCTTCTACCTGGGGGAGAAGGCCACCGGCGAAGTGCAGTTCTTCGGCTCGGATAAGAACCAGCGGCCGGCGCAGCCAGTCTTCCTCACCGGCGCGAGCCCGCAGGAGCCGTGGGCGGCGGCCGGGATGCCCGCCCCGGCGGAGGGCCCGGACCTCTACGCCGTGGCGCCGGAAGAGGCCAAGGAGAAGACCCGCGTCCCGGTGCCCAAGTACAGCCGCCGGCAGCAGTTCGTGGAGATCGCGGTCAACGGGGACGATCCGTACTTCAAGCGCGCCCTGGTCAACTGGACCTGGGCCGCGCTGATGGGGCGCGGGCTGGTGGAGCCGGTCGACCAGATGCACCTGGGCAACCCCGCCAGCCATCCGCTGCTGCTCCAGGAGCTTTCCAACGAGTTCGCACGCAGCGGCTTTAGCCTGCGGAAGCTGGTCCGCACGCTGGTCACCAGCCAGGTCTACGCGCGCAGCAGCGAGTGGAAGCCCGCCGGGCCGGGCCTCACCGAGCGGCCGGGAGCCGAGCTGTACGCGGTGGCCGCGGTGCGGCCGCAGTCGATCCAGCAGTTGGCCAACAGCGTGCTGGTGGCCGCCGGATATCGGGAGCAGGTGGTGGCCGACCCGGACGCGAAGAGTGGAACCGGAGCCGCGGACCCCGGCATGGTGCGCGCCCGGTTCGAGACGAAGCTGGCGGCACAACTGGCAGAGGTCCGGAAGAACCTGGACAGCGGCACGGAGACCTACCAGCCCAACGTGGCACAGGCGCTTTACCTGTCCAACAACCGGGCGTTCCAGGAGCTGTTGGCGCAGGGCGGGCTGGCAGCCCGGCTCGCGGCGCTTCCGGACGACGGCGAGCTGATCCGGCAGGCGTATCTATCCGTGCTCTCCCGGCCCCCGGATGCCGGGGAAGAGGCGGCGTTTCGAAAACACCTGGCCGAGCGGAAGGACCGCCGCCCGGCCGCGGCAGGGCAGATCGTCTGGGCGCTCATCACTTCCGCGGAGTTCCGCTTCAACCACTAACCGCATGAAACCCAAGAGCCACAACTACTGCTTCTCGCCCGAGCACGGCGTCTCCCGTCGCGAGCTTCTGGGCGGCCTCGTTGCCGGCATGTTCTGGGGCGCCGCGCTCGCCGCGGACAACGTGGTGATGACCGAAGCGCAGGCCGCGGAGGTGAAGAAGACCGGCAAGCGGGTCATCATTCTCTACCTGGGCGGCGGCGCCAGCCAGCTCGAGACGTGGGACCCCAAGCCGGGCCGGCCGACCGGCGGTCCGTTTGACGCGATCGAGACCTCCGCCCCTGGCGTGCGGATCAGCGAGCTGCTGCCGAAGCTGGCGAAGCAGATGCACCACATGGCGATCGTCCGGAGCGTCAACAACTCCGGGATGGGGCCGGACCACGACGGCACCGGGATGTCCCTGGGCCGGCGGAAGGACCCGTTCGTCAACTACCCGTCGTTCGCCGAGATCGCCGCCAAGGAGCTGGGCAGGCAGGATGCCAAGATCCCGGACCACGTCGAGCTCCAGATGACGGACGTGTTCCGCTACGAGTCGAAGGTCCCCGCCAGCTTCCTGGGCACCGGCGTGCAGCCGGTGATGCTCACGGGCGGAAAGCGGCCGGCGAACCTGGACCGCCTGGCCGAGCTGTCCGGCGTGGACCAGTCCGACCGCGAAGCGCTCCGCGCGCTCGTCGGCAAGCGGTTCGAGCGCGAGCGCCAGCTCCCGTCTGCGAAGGGCTACGATCAGACCTTCGAGCGGCTCCGAGGCCTCATGAGCTGCGACGAGCTGTTCGACGTGGACAAGAGCCCGGCCAAGGATCTGGAGCGCTACGGCCCCGGTAACCTCGCGCGCCAC
>JAJFMS010000288.1 GCA_020696885.1 Armatimonadota bacterium
AAGCAAGCTTTGGGATCGATACTCGCCTCTCTGCCGGTACCGGTGCTGGTAGTCAGCCCGGACGCACGTCTGCTCGGCGCCAACGAGGCGGCGTCGCGCTTGCTTTCAGGGGTGGCCGAGGACGGAAGCGCCGCAGCGGCGATTACCCGGCTTACGTGGCTGCGTGGGGACCTGGACACACTCGCTGGCGGGAGCAGTCCGGCTGGAGTGCGGTGGCTCGAGATCGCGGGGGCACGGCGCGCGTTCAAGGCCCAGTACGCCATGCTCGACCCGGACGGCACGGAGCCGGGCACGGTAGCGGTTACCCTTACGGAGGTGACCGAGCTCCAGGGCGCCGGCCCGGACCCGGTAGCCAGGCGGCTACTGGACCACATGCCGGCGGTGGTCTGGACGGTAGACCGTGACCTCTGCTTTACCGCCTGCGAGGGGAAGGTGGTCAGCGACACCGGTGATCCGCACCAGCCGGTGGTGGGGCGCACGCTGGACCACATCTTCGGCCCCGAGGGCGCCGGGCCGGTGGTCCACGCCGCCCACCAGAGAGCCTTTGCCGGGGAGCCGGCAACTTACGACTGCCGGTGGCAAGACCGCCGGTTTCAAGCATCGTTGGCGCCGCTAGACACTGCCGGCACGGAGGTGATCGGCGTAGCCCTCGACGTTACCGATCGCGCCAAGAACGAAGACCTGCTCCGCAAAGCGCGCGAGGACGCCGAGCGGCTCATCCACACGGCCAACGTGCTGATCGTGGGTCTGGACGACCAGGGCGCGGTCACTCTCTTCAACGAAGCCGCAGAGCGTGCTACCGGTTACCCGGCGTCCGAGCTGTTGGGCCGCGCCTGGTACGGTTCCGGTGTGCCCTGCGCTGAGTTTCCGGAGATCACCACCGAACCGGACGTGCCCGGCGAGTACACCGGTCCGATCCGCACGCGCACGGGTACCCGCCGGACCATCGCGTGGCGCGATAGCGTGATCCGCAGCGGCGACGCCCGTCTCGGCACCCTCCTGGTGGGGGTGGACGTGACCGATCTGAACGCCGCTCAATCCCGCCTGCGCGACAGTGAGGAGCGCCATCGCACACTCCTCGCCAGCCTTCCGCAGCGGATCTTCGTGAAGGATCACGACGGCGTCTTCGTCTCCGTGAACGAACGATTCGCCGCCGACTTCGGGCTCCGGCCGGCAGACCTGATCGGCAAGAGCGATAGCGACTTCTTCGAGCAGGAGCTGGCGGAGAAGTACCGCGCCGACGACCGCCGCGTGATGGAGACCCGCGCCACCGAAACGATCGTCGAAGCGAACGTGGTGCAAGACCGCCTGCGGGTGGTCGAGGTCATGAAGGCGCCCGTGATCGCTGAGTCGGGTGAGTTGCTGGGCATCGTGGGGGTGTTCACGGACGTCACCGACCGGAAGCGGATCGAGGATGATCTCGCCCATGAGCGGGACCTCCTCCACACCTTGATGAACAACATCCCGGACCAGATCTATTTCAAAGATCGCCAGTCCCGGTTCACCCGCGTCAACCCCGCGGGGGCGCGCGCCCTCGGGGAGTCCTCACCGGACCAGGTGGTGGGCCGCAGCGATTTCGAGCTGCATCCGGAAGATCTGGCCCGCGGCTACTACGCGGACGAGCAGCACCTCATGACCACCGGAGAGCCGGTGATCGGAAAGCTGGAAATGCAGCGCACGCCCGAGGGCGAAGAGCGCTGGCTAAGCAGCACCAAGGTGCCGATTCGCGACCGGGATGGGCAGGTCGTCGGGATGGCGGGAATCTCCCGAGACGTAACCGATCGCATCGAGGTGGAGGAGCGGCTGCGCAAGACGGCGGCCGAGCTCGCCCGCTCCAACGAAGAGCTCCAGCAATTCGCCTACGTAGCCTCGCACGACTTACAAGAGCCGCTGCGCATGGTGGCGAGCTACACGCAACTCCTCGCACGGCGCTACCGCGACCGGCTGGATGACGACGGAATGGAGTTCATCGATTTCGCCGTGGATGGCGCCACCCGGATGCAGAACCTGATCCAGGATCTGCTGGCCTATTCTCGCGTGGGCACCCGCACTCATGCCTTCACGCCGATACCGCTGGACGAGGTGGTAACGCGAGCGCTCTCCAACCTCCGGATGGCGCTATCCGAGTCGGGGGCAGAGGTAACCCACGATCCGCTACCGACAATAATTGGAGATAGCAGCCAACTGGTGCAGCTGTTCCAGAATCTCCTCGGTAACGCACTGAAATTCCGCGGCGCCGAGCCACCGCGGGTGCACGTTTCAGCGGAGCTACGCGGAGCGGAATGGCTCATCGGGGTGCACGACAACGGGATCGGGATCGAGCCGGAATATGCCGAGCGAATCTTCGTCATCTTCCAGCGACTGCACGCCAAGAGCGACTATCCGGGCAGCGGCATCGGGCTAGCCATCTGTAAGAAGATCGTCTCCCGGCACGGTGGGACGATCTGGGTTGAACCGGCTCCGGAAGGTGGAGCCGTGTTCCGGTTCACGATACCGGTGGACAAGCGCCTGGTCTCTGGGGCTAAGTAACGAATCGAAGCAGAATGAATCAAACCTTAGCGAGTGTGCGGCCGATCGAGATCCTGCTGGTTGAAGACAATCCAGGCGACGTGCGGCTGACCAAGGAGGCGTTCAAAGAAGGACGCATACGGAACTGCCTCGCGGTAGTCAAGGACGGAGTTGAAGCGCTCGATTACCTGCGTCGGCAAGGCTCGTTCGCCGGTGTGACGCGCCCCGACATGATTCTTCTGGACCTCAATCTTCCCCGGAAGGATGGACGGGCCGTCCTCGCCGAGATCAAAGTGGACGAGGCGCTCTGCGGGATCCCGGTGGTTATTCTCAGCACTTCCCAGAATGAGGATGACATTACCTCTTCCTACGACCTGCACGCCAACTGCTACATCAGCAAGCCGGTGGATCTGGAGCGATTTCTACAGGTAGTCCATTCGATTGAAGAATTCTGGCTGGGGGTCGCGCAACTGCCGACCCGTGGAGAGCAGGCATGAGTGTTGAGCCAATCAACATCCTACTCGTTGAAGACAACCCGGGCGACGTTCGCCTGACCATCGAAGCGCTGCGCGAAGGGAAGGTGCACAACCACCTCTCCATCGCCCGCGACGGAGTAGAGGCGCTGGCGTATCTTCGCCGCCAAGGTGCGTTTGGCGACGCGCCCCGGCCGGACGTTATCCTGTTGGACCTCAACCTGCCCAAAAAGGACGGCCGCGAGGTACTGGCGGAGATCAAGGCCGATGAGCACCTGCGGCGGATTCCGGTGGTGGTGCTCACCACGTCGAAGGCCGAGGAAGACATCCTGCGATCCTACGCCCTGCACGCCAACTGCTACGTGACCAAACCAGTGGATCTGGAGCAGTTCATTACCGTGGTACGGTCGATCGAGGACTTCTGGTTCAGTATCGTGCGGTTACCTAACCGCTAGGGGGCCGCCGTGGACCTGCAGCCGATCCGCATCCTACTGGTCGAGGACAATCCGGGAGACGCGCGCCTGTTGCGCGAGTATCTTTCGGATGCGGGCGGCGCTTCGTTTGAAATCTGCCACGTCACCCACCTGAGCGAGGCGCTCGAAGTCCTCGGCGAGGGCGGCCAGGACGTGATGCTGCTGGATCTCTCCCTGCCGGACAGCCACGGCCTGGAGACGGTTCGCACGGCCCATTCCTCCGCTCCCGGCGTGCCGATCGTGGTCCTTACCGGTTTCGACGACGAGACGCAGGCGGTGCGGGCGGTGCAGGAAGGGGCGCAGGACTACCTGGTCAAGGGGCGCGCCGACGGCAACCTCCTGGTCCGCTCCATGCGCTACGCGATCGAGCGTCACCGGATGATGGCCGAGCTGGAGCAGGCGCGCAAGCTGGAACATTACGTCGCCACCCACGACATGCTCACCGACCTGCCGAACCGGCAGCTCTTCCAGGATCGGTTGGATCAGGCGCTGCTGGAAGCCCGTCGCAGCCGTCATCGCGTGGCGCTGCTCTTCCTGGACCTGGACCGGTTCAAGCTCACCAACGACACCCTCGGACACGCGGCCGGCGACCGGCTGATCCAGGCGGTGGCGGAGCGCCTTTCGCACTGCATCCGGGCCTCGGACACCGCCGCCCGCCTGGGTGGGGACGAGTTCACGGTGATCCTTCCCGGGGTCCAGCGCTCGCACGACGTGGCCCGGATCGCCAATAAGATCCTGGACTCGCTGGCCCGGCCGTTCCTCCAGGAAGGCATCGAGCTGTACATCACCACCAGCATCGGGATCAGCGTCTTCCCGAGCGACGGCGTGGACAGCGAGACGCTGCTGAAGAACGCGGACATCGCGATGTACCGGGCCAAGGCCAACGGCCGCAACAACTTCCAGTTCTACACGCCCGCGATGAACGAGAAGGCGCTGGAGCGGATGGAGCTGGAATACAGCCTGCGCCACGCCGTGGATCGGGATGAGTTCGTGCTCCACTACCAGCCGCAGGTGGACGTGAGCGCCGGGCGCATCATCGGGATGGAGGCGCTGCTGCGCTGGAAACACCCCACGCTGGGACTCCTCATGCCGTCCGAGTTCATCCCACTGGCGGAGGAGACCGGGCTCATCGTCCCAATCGGGGAATGGGTGTTGCGCACCGCCTGCCAGCAGGCGCGGGAGTGGCAGAAGCGTGGGCTCCCGGAAGTCAACATGGCGGTGAACTTCTCCGCGCGGCAGTTCCAGCGCCAGAACCCGATCCGGTCCGTGACCAGCGTGCTCAACGAAACCGGCCTCGATCCGCACTTCCTCGAGCTGGAGCTGACCGAGAGCGTGGTGATGCGAGATGCGGAGGCGGCCAGCGCCACGCTGCGCCAGCTCCGGGCGCTGGGCATCCACCTCTCCCTGGACGACTTCGGCACCGGTTACTCGTCACTGGGACACCTGAAGCGGTTCCCGCTGGAGAAGCTGAAGATCGACAAGCTGTTCGTGCGCAGCCTCACGGTGGACCCCAGCGACCGCGCCATCACGTCGGCGATCATCGCGATGGCGCACAGTCTCCAGTTGATGCCGCTGGCGGAGGGGGTGGAGACGATGGCGCAGCTCGAAGTCCTGCGCTCGCTCCGCTGCGACCACATGCAGGGCTTCCTGTTCAGCGGAGCCGTAACGGCCGCCGCGGCCGCCCGCTTGCTGGCCAATCAGGGCACACCGCGAGCGCTCTCGCTGGTGGTGGAGCCGTGCAAGCCCGCAGACCGGTTCCCCGGCGATCGCGGCCTGCACTCGGCGGTGATCGAACGGCCCGCGCCGGTTGCGGATGCGCTACCCGTTGGGCCGTTCGCCGAGGCGCTGCTGGGGAAACACCTGCGCGGCGACGCGCTCAGCTCTCCCGCTTTCCCGGGACCGGACACTGCGGGTCGGGTACCACCGAAAGTGGATAGTCCGATAGGGCCACCGTCCCCGCTTCCGTAACCAGGAACACGTTCTCCAGCCGCACGCCCCCGCGCAGCTCCTCGCTGTAGGCGCCCGGCTCGCAGGTGAACACGTTCCCCACTTCGAACACGCCGCCCCGCTCGCGGTTCAGGTCCGGCATTTCGTGGACCCGCAACCCGATTCCGTGGCCGCCGTGGTGGACCAACCCGTTCTGCGCCAGGTGCGGGTGCCGGCGGATCCGCGCGTCCAGCTCGGCCCA
>JAJFMS010001188.1 GCA_020696885.1 Armatimonadota bacterium
GGACCAGGTGCAGGCGCGCCTGCCGGTCGGCCTCGGTCGTGCGGGCATAGAGCACCGTCACCCGGGGGGAGGCGGGGGCGGCCTGGACGGGCCGGTGGTCGGAGCGCACGACCGCCCTGGGCGCTCCGGCGGTGAGGCCGGACAGCCGTTCCGCATCCGCCAGCGTATGCGCCACCACTACCTGCACGCCCTGCGCCAGCCAGTGGGCGGCGGACGGCGCCGAGAGCTGGCTGCCGGGCCCCACGATCACCAGCGCCGGCTCGTTCGTCCCGGCCAGGCTGCGGGCCGCGATCAACTTCGGGGCGGCGCCCTGAAGCCCATCCACGGCTCCGAGGCGACCGTCGGAAAGGACGGTGGCGGTGATGGCGCAGCGGGCGCGGATCGGGCGCCTGTGCAGCAGGTGGCTGAGGCCCACTGCGGCGGACGCCGCGGCCGAGCTGCCGCCAACCGGCAGCGGGCGGCCCCCGTCCCGCGGCTGGCCGGACAGCCACCAGCGGATATCCTCGCCTTCCGGGAGCGCCGGCACGGCGACGCGGCAAGCGGCCTGGATGGCGCACTGGAGATCCGGCAGCACCGGGTCCATCGTGGTGCAGGGCGCCTGGTAGAGCTGGCCCAGGCCTCCGGGCACGCGCTGCAGCCAGAGCGACGCTACGTATCCGGCCTCGTCCCTCGCCAGCAGCAGCGGCATCTGGACCTTCGGACCCAGCGGACGCTCCGACTCGCTCAACACCGACCAGACCAGTGAGAGGCTGGCGTCTTGCGCCGCGGCGAGCGCGGCGGCCAGCTCCGGGCGCTCCCGGTGGAGCACGCGAATGCAGCTCCGAATTCGTCCCTCGATCGTGCCGGCGTCCGCGCCCGCTACGGGCGACACGTCAGCCCGCTCGGCTCCCGGGCTATTGAACGGGGGCAGCTCCACCAGCGACGGCCCCGCGTTTCCCGCGGCCAGCAGCGCCCAGCGGCACAGCTCGCCCAGCGGCGCCTCCGCCCGTGCCGCCGCCGCCAGCGCCGCGGCGGCTACCAGCTTCCGCGCCCGGTCTACCTGCTCATCGATCCGGTCCGTTCCCTCACGCTCGAACTCCGCCAGTGGGCTTCGATCCCACGCGGCCGACAGGAACCGGTAGGATTCCGCCGCAATCCGAAAGGCGTCCGCTTCGCGCAGCGAGGCCTGGCACGCTGGCCACAGGTGACCGTCCTGCACCAGCGCGCGCCAGCTTCGGCGCTTCTGGCTCCGGGTCCCCTGCGCTAACTGGCGGAAGGGAGTCGGGGCGGGCGAGCGTGGCGGAGATGAAGGTGACCCACGCGGGCCGGAGCGCAGGATCGGTCCCAACTGGCGGTGCGATGGCCAGTACCTGCCGCCAGTCGTCGCCGGAAAGGGCCAGCGGGTTCACCGGGCTGACCAGCAGCGCTTCGCAGCGGCTGAAGTCGCCGTTGAGCTCCGCCGCATCGAGTGCGGTCTCGGCCGCGAACCAGCCCTCCACGTCCGGCGCCAGGAGGGCGAAGCCGCTCAAGAGCTCGGTGCCCTCCCGATCCTCAAACCGATAGGCTACCAGCGAGTGCGCCAGCCGCGACTGTCGCGTCCGGATCTCCAGGGAGAGCTCGTCGCGGTCCCGGACGAGATCGGCCTCCAGCTCCGCATCGCCGCCCCGGAGCAGCACGGTGGGGCCGGGAACCGCGGCCCGCACGACCTCGCGCGGGGTAACGACGATGGCACAGGGGAGCTCCAGCACCGCCGCCACCGTCGTCTCGAGCTGCGCCGCCCGGGCTGCGCACAACTGGCAGCCGGCAGCGTCCAGGTGGTACTCCACCACGCGCCGTTCCTCGGGGGAGAGCGCCCCCGCGCGGCGCCGGACCAGCGTCCAGAACGGGAGGTGCGGCACGGCCTCCGCAAACCGTTCCACCAGGCGGCGGCACGCGCGGCAGGTGGTGAGGTGCAGCCGCTCGGCTCGGGTCTCGAACGCCGGGTTCAGCGCCAGCAGTCGCGCACGGGCAAAAGGCAGGCACTCCGGTTCGCCGGGCTCACGCTCCGGGAGGGACGCGACCGTTCGCCGTTTGAGGCTTTGAAGCGCGCGATCGAGTCCTTCATCATCCATTCGACAGTCGGCCCTTTGCGATGCGGCTGCAGGTGCGCGAGCTACCGGTAGCCTTTATTGGTAAGACACTCTCTGAGGGCAGAGCGCGCCCGCTTGCTAATCTGCGTGACCTGCGCGGGCCACTTGTTCAACACCGTCGCGATGTCGTTATGCGAGAGGTCGCCTAGCCCATGGCGCTCGCACAGCGTGACGTAGGTCCGCTCCGGCTCCGGAAGCTGCTCCAGGCATTCCAGGAGGTCCGCGGGGAGGTCCGATCTGGGCTCGGCCTCCGCCGCTACGTTCAGTCCTTCCTCCAGCGGCCGCTGCGGCGGCTCCCGCTTCAGCTCGCGCCACCGGGCGATGGCCCGCCGCCGCGCGATGGTGAACAGGAACGGCGCCAACGGCTGCGATAAGTCGAACGCCAGTTTCTCCTTGGTTACGTACAACCGGACCAGCACGTCGAGCGTCAGGTCCTCGGCATCTTCATTTCCGAAGCCCTGGTTTCGAAAGAAGCTCATCAAACGCGGCCACCAGCGGTCGCTCAGCTTCTCGAAAGCCGCTTCGGAGCAGGCATAGAACTGCGCCATCAGCGCCCGGTCGAGCTCACCCGCTCGACCCGCATCCGATTCCGGAGTATCCATCGCCGCCCTCACAGCGGGCGAGCCAGCCTGCACTAACTAGCAGTACGCTGGCATCGCTCACGCTTTTCACACTAAGGGAGAAA
>JAJFMS010000289.1 GCA_020696885.1 Armatimonadota bacterium
ATCACTCCAACACTCCATCACTCCATCACTCCATCACTCCATCACTCCATCACTCCATCACTCCACTACTCCTCAGCGTACCGCGGCGGCGACGGCGTTCGACACGAGGCCGAGGAACCGCTCGCACCCAGGCCGGTTGGTGAGGAGCACGAAGGAGATTCTGGTCTCCGGATCGTTCCAGACCACCGTGCCGGTGGCGCCGGCGTGGCCGTAACTGGCAGGCGAGTGGAGGTCCCCGAAGTAGTCGCTTTCCCGGGCTGCGGCGAGGCGCCATCCCAGGCCCCAGGCCGCGCGGATCCGGGCGCTCTCGGGCAGGTCCGGGAGCAGCGGGAGCTGGTTGCGGGTCATCTCGCGCACAGTGGCGCGGCCCAGGTAGCGGCGGCCGGCCCATTCGCCTCCCTGGAGCAGCATCCCGAGGAAGCGGCCCAGGTCTGCCGTCGTGGAGAACATCCCGCCCCAGGGGGCTCCGAAGCCGCGCCAGTAGGCGCTGTTCCAGTCCCAATCGGAGGGCGGATCCTCCGGGGAGAGCGCGCTCTCGGCTACGCGGCCCTCCAGGTCCGGCCGCCACCCGAGTGTGGTGCTCGGCATCCCGAGCGGCGCGCGCAGGGGACGCCGACGATCCGCTCGATGAGCGCGCCGAGCAAGGCGATGCCGGTGCTCTGGTAGTGGACGTTGGTGCCGGGGCGGAAGAGGAGCGGCGTGGTGGCGATGCGCTCCACGAACTCCGAGAGCGGCGCGTGGCGGCGGCGGAGCTCTACGTTCTCCGGCAGCATATCCGGGAGGCCGGACGTGTGCGTGAGCAGGTGCCGGAGCCGCATCTCGGAGCGGTCCGGCGCGTCGAATTCCGGCAGGTGCTGGGAGACGCGGTCGTCCAGCGCCAACTGTCCGCGTTCCAGCAGCAGTGCGACGCCGCTGCAGACCACCGGCTTGGTGACCGAGGCCACCAGCCAGACGGTGTCCGGAGTGGCAGGCCGGCCCGTAAGCTCCGCGCGGCCCCACGCGGTGTTCACTACCGGCGTGCCATCTCGGGCGACCAGCAGCGCCAGGCCGGGAATCGCACCCTGGTCGACGGCTTCGCGGCAAAGTGCCAATCCGGCTCGCAGCCGGTCGGGATCGAACCCTGCGGTGTCGTTTGGTAGGTCCGCCTGGGTATAATGCTCCATTGGCACCTCTTTCCTGCGTAGTGTCAGCGCTCGATCAGTTGTGCCTCCACCAGAAGGTGGGGTGTTCGCATCTCGACATTTGGCATGAGTACTGCCATGATTGAGATGTAGCGCGCCGCGGTAAATTCCTGAGGGTGGGTTGCAGTGAAGTGCGGCGCGTGAGATCCCGGAGAGCTAGAAGTGAAAATCCGTGTGAAAGAGCATGTCGCCCGCCAGCGCCCGTGGGATGTCGTTCGGTTTGTCAGCCACCTGCCTGACTTCGTGCGGCTGTTCCTGCGATTGCTCGGAGACCGGCGCGTTCCCTTCATGGCGAAGGCGCTGCTGATTTCCGGCGTCGTCTATGCGGTGTCGCCCCTGGACTTCCTGCCCGACCTGATGCCGCTGCTGGGTCAGGTGGATGACCTGTCGATCTTCGCCCTGGCCTGCCGGATGTTTGTCCAGCTCTGCCCGAGACCGGTGGTGGAAAGCCACGTCCAGGACATCGATCGAACCGGAGAGTGGCTCCCCTTCGCGTAGGGAGCGCTCTCATACGAGCTTCGAAAAGGGGCTGCGAGCTGTTTGGCTCGCAGCCCCTTTTCCTCATGCGGGCCGCAGCGCCAGCACCTGGTTCTTGAGCTCCACTACCAGGAGGTCGCCGAACCGAGTGACGTCGGGCACCTGGCGCCGCGCCGTCATCTCCCAGCGAAGCTCCCCGTCTTTCCGGTCGATCGCCAGCACGCTCCAGCGGGATTCGGGCGTCTCCACGTGCACCCGCAGGTAGAGGCAGTTGGCGTCACCGGTCATCCCGTGGACCTGTCCGAGCCGGCGCTCCCACTTCAGTGATCCGTCGGCGGGGTCGATCGCCAGCAGCCGTCCTCGCCAGGTCTCCGCGAAGAGCTCGCCGTCCAGGGCGCGTAAGGCAAAGACGCGGTCGTCCTCGTCCTCCAGGGTCCGGGTCCAGCGGGCTTCGCCGGTTTGCACGTCCACCGCGTGCATGGTGCCGTCCGTGGCGAACAACGTATCCCCGATGCGGACGCCGGCCGCCTCGAACGAGGCGCCGGTTTCCAGCCGCCAGCGGACCTCGCCGGTCGCGATCTCAACGGCGGCAATTCCGGCGCCATGAGCGGAGATGGCAATCGTCTCGCCGAGGAGCGGCCCGGCCACCACCGGCTGTCCCTCCGCCGAGTACTCCCAGCCCACCGTGCCGCGGGCACTGTCCAGCGCGCGGATCGCCTCGGTCTCCGGGTCGTTAGACAGCAGCAAGCCCGCTTCGGGGTAGACGTTCAGCTCCGGCTCCCACGCGCTGGTGGCGCGCCAGAGCTGGTGCCCGGAGTTCCGCTCGTAGGCGAAGAGCGGGCCGCGAGTGGTGACGAAGAGCGCCTCCGGCGTGCCGGCCAGCCCGGTGATCACCCCGCCCGGCCGCTTCCGCCACCGCGTGGCGCCGGTAGCGGGATCCAGCGCCACGAGGTTCGCGCCGAACGCGAGGACGATCGTGCGGACGTCAGCCGACAACTCGTCGGGAAGGTCCTGGGCGTCTTGCTGCCAGAGCACGGCGCCGGTGGAGGCGCGGCGGGCCTCCATGCGGTCCTTCCCCATCAATAGCACCAGGTCCGCCTCCGGCACCACCTGTGCCCAGAGCGGCCGAGCGGCGTGCTCCCACACGATCTCCGGCTTCCCCCCGGGGGTCTCGCCCCACACGTATTCCGGCTCGATCGGTTTGGCCGGTTTGGGCGGCCGCGGCCTGTCTCTCATACTCACGCAGTACCTCGAAGGGGACGGAAGGGACGAAAGGGACAGAAGGACGGACGGGAGAGTGGGGGATATGGATGATCGGAGTATCCGCAGCGCCCATACCCCCACACCCCCACACTCCCATACATCATTACTTCATGTCCCACTTGGCGAGGTAGTTGAAGAGGAGCGTGCCGTGCTTGCCGCCGCCCACGCGCACGGAGGAGGTGCGGTCCAGGGCCCAGAGCGCGGAGATCGTCCAGAAGTCCTCGCCGTCCACGTCGTTGTCCAGCACGTAGTCCGCGGAGACGGAGAGCTTGCGGTAGCGGGCGGGCCGCCAGGTGGCGCCGAACCCGGCCACGAAGTCGCTGCCGGCACCGTCGATGTGGTCTGCCCACCCGAGGTTGGCGGTGGCGAACAGCTCGCGGGTGAGCTGCTGATCGGCGGCCAGCAGGACGTCGGCCCGCTCGCCAAGGTCGTCGTAGTCCTGGTAGCGGCCCACGAGGGAGACGACCGGCAGCGTGGACTGCGCCGGCTGCCACAGCACGAACCGGGCGTTGAGGTCCACGGTATCCGTGCTGCCGCCGCCGTCGAACTCCGAGTTGTAGTAGGCGAACCCAATGGACCAGGGATGCCGGGGCTGGTGGACACTGGCGTACTGGAACCCGATGCCGTAGGTGGTGACGTCGTCCGAGTTCCAGAGGAAGGGGCTCACCAGCAGGCGGCGGGCCGGGTCCTCGGTTTTGGAATCCTGGCCCTGGACGGCGTCCTTTGGTCGCTCGTCACCCGGGCTGGTCAGGGAAGGACGGGCCGCGAAGATCGATCCGTACGACTCCAGGAACTTCGGATCGGCGTGGGCCGGGCCGGCAGCCGCTGTCAGTAGGGCGCCAGCGGCGAGGGCAAGAACGGAGATGCGCATCGGGAGAGCTTCCTTTCCACGGTCCAGTCGAAGGACAGAAAACGGAAAAGCGGGACACCCGGTGGGTGTCCCGCCATTCTACCGCACAATTGCCGGCTGGGATAGCCGGCGATCGGATGCGGTCTACTTGCTGCGCTTCAGGTAGATGTTGCCGAAGAACAGGTTGTCTTTGCCGCCACCCAGGCGAACAGCGACGTTGTTGTTCACGGCATACAGCGCGGAGACGGTCCAGAGCTCGCGCCCCGTCACGTCGTTCTCGAACTGCCAGTCCGCGGAGAGGCTGAGGCGCGGCGCGCGGCCGGTGGTCAGCGTGGCGCCGAGACCGCCGTACAGGTCGTTCTCATCGCCACCGTTCTCAGCGTGCAGCCAACCCAGGTTGCCCGTGAGGTAGAGGCTCGGGGTCACCTTCTGGTCCACGGCCAGCCCAAAGAACAGGCTCTCACCGACGTCGCTGACGTCCGAGTAGGTCCCCACCACGGAGACAACCGGCTCCCGGCCGGACTTCGGCAGCGTGATCACGTACTTGCCGCCCACGCTCCAACCGAAGAAGTCGTCGTCGAAACCGCCGGCGTCGAGGTTCGTGTTGAAGAACGAGGCGGTGAGCTGCCACGGGTGATCCGGGTTCTGCGCCCCGATCAGGCCGAGGCCGCCGCCCCAGCGGGTGACGTCGCCGGGACCAAAGTCCTGCTGACCGAAGAAACCACCGGCGATGAAGGTGGTCTTGGATGCGCCTTCGGCTTCCTGTCCCTGCAGCGCATTCCGGGGAGTGTTGGCATCACGCACCCCCTGGGCCGGCCGAGCGCCGGAGATGAGCCCATACTCATCCAGGAAGGTGTTCTGGGCCGCGGCGGGCCGCCCCAGGCCGAACGCCAGGATTCCCAGCGAAACGGCGATCAGTGTCTTCTTGAGCATCGGTGCCCTTTCCGTACGAGATGGCCGCCGGTTTCCGTGTTGCCCGGCAGCGCTCGAACACCTGGCCGGACCCGCACGAGCGCGGCGGCCAGGAACTTTAGGTCAGTTTAGTCTGGAAGCGTTTAAGTAGTCGCAGGGTTGAACCTATAGAAACTGTTCAGCCGCACGACCAGTAGTTATTGTCGTCAACACACGGGCCGGCGGTGCAGCCTTTTTATGGCGACGGCGAACAACCAGACGCCAACAATCGGGTGGAGCGGGGGCGGATAGCCAGCGGACAGTGCTGAAGTTCTGAATCTGCGGGGAGCTGTACGGCCTCGGACCGATAGGGCGTGTTCGATCACGCCTCCCGTCCTCGACAGTGGGAGGCGTCGTTAACTCAGGTGGTCGCCGTTAGCGAACGCCGCACGAGGCGGTTGCCTACGGTTCGCGGACGGACCGACCCCGTTCGCTACACGAGGGCGCCGGCTTGGGTCAGCACGGCGCGCAACTCCTCGGCGGGAACCTGGCGCGGAGGAACGCCGAGACGCACTGCCAGGGCGGCGGCGGTGCCGGCGGCCTGGCCGGTGGCGTAGCAGGGCGGGATGACCCGCGCGGAAGCGGCGCCCTCGTGGGTGGCCGAGATGCAGCGCCCGGCCACCAGGAGGTTCTCGACCTCCAGCGGCACCAGGCAGCGGTAGGGAATCTCGTACCAGTTCCGTCCCAGGTCCTGCGGCCCACGCAGCACGCCCCGGGTTCCGGTAGGGTCGTGGATGTCGATCGGGTAGGCGCAGCGGGCGATGGCGTCCGGGAATCGGGCGCCCTGGAGCACGTCATCTCCGGTGAGGATGTATTCCCCGGTGATGTGCCGGGTTTCCCGGATGCCGATCTGCGCGCCGGTCTCCAGGAGCTGCGCGTTCTCGCAGCCGGGGCCGTACTCGCGGAGGAAGCGCACCACCTCTCCTACCTGCCGGCGCCCTTCCAGCTCGGCGCGTGAGAGGTCGTCGGGGTTCGTGCCGTCCACGTCGTGGAGGCGGGTGGTGTTTACGCGGTACTCGCCCGGCCGCGGCTCCCGGTAGAGGTTCAGGTACTCGCGGGGGATCCGCCAGCGCCCCTCGGCCTTCGCCTGCTGCACCAGGCACTCGAAGAGCCGCTCACCCGGATGCAGTTGCCGGTGCTCGTCCATCCAGGCCTGGAGGCGGGCGTCGTCGATCCCGCCTACGCGGAAGAACATGGTGGCGGGCATCATCTTGCCATCCGGGCGCCCGATGGTGAACGGCGCGCCCGCCCGGGCGGAGACGTCGCCGTCCGCGGAGCAGTCCACCAGGATGGTGGCCGGCAGCGCGCGCAAGCCGCC
>JAJFMS010000290.1 GCA_020696885.1 Armatimonadota bacterium
TGCCGCCTCCATGCGTATGGGCACCACATGGGTACGGGAAGCTTCTCCCGTAACTTCCCAAATTGGGGGCCGAGTATGAGATGGTCATGGCACGTGGGGACCTACCGCGGAATCGGCGTGTACCTGCACGCGACGTTCCTGCTGCTGCTGGCCTGGCTCTTCCTGGCCCCGATGTTCCGCGGCGCGGGCGCTCCGGCCGCCGCCGCGAGCCTGGTGTTCGTGGTGCTGCTCTTCTTCTGCGTGGTGCTGCATGAGTTTGGGCACGCGCTTACGGCGCAGCGGTTCGGCATCCAGACCCGCGACATCACCCTGTACCCGATCGGCGGTGTAGCGCGGCTGGAGCGGATTCCGCGCAACCCGCGCCAGGAGTTGTGGATCGCGCTTGCGGGACCGGCCGTCAACCTGGTGATCGCGCTGGCTCTCTTCCTGATCGCGCTGACTCAGCACGCGGTGTCCGGGGTGGAGACGGTGCAGGTGGTCGGGGGCAACCTCGTCACCAAGCTGATGTGGGTGAATCTCACGCTCGCCGGGTTCAACCTGCTGCCGGCGTTCCCGATGGACGGCGGGCGGGTGCTCCGTGCCTACCTGGCGATGCGGATGGAGTACGGCGCGGCCACTCGTATGGCGGCTACAGTCGGCCAGGCGATGGCGATGCTGTTCGGGCTGGTGGGTCTTCTGACCAACCCAATGCTCCTCTTCGTGGCGTTCTTCGTCTACCTCGGCGCCGGGCAGGAAGCCGCGATGGTGCAGACGGAGCTCGCCTTCCGCGGCGTGCCGGTGCACGGCGCGATGATGACCCGGTTCGGAACCGTATCCGCCACCGACACCCTGAGTCGCGCAGCGGATATGCTACTGGAAGGCACCCAGCATGACTTCCCGGTGCTGCAGGGGGAAACGGTGGTGGGACTGCTCACCCGCGCGGCCTTGATCCAGGGGCTGAGTGAGCGCGGTCCCGCGTCGCTGGTGGGCCAGGCCATGTGCCCGGCGCCGCCGTCCGTTCCTCCCGGCGCGAGCCTGGAGCAGACGTACCAGCAGATGCGGGAGGCGGAGCTGAACACCGTCCCGGTGATGGAAGGCTCGCGGCTGGTCGGCCTGGTGACGCTGGAGAACATCGGGGAGTTCGTGATGCTGCGCAGCGCGCTGGAGCAGCGGGCCTCCGCCTCGGCGAGCCGGACGGATGCAGGGGGAAGCGCGGGCACGGACGATGTGGCCCGCCCGAGACATTGGATGCCCGGCCGGAGAAGCCGCGGCTAGGCGTGCGAACGGAGGCTGGACGATGCCGGCCGGCAAGGGCCGAATCGGGGTTCTGACCGGGGGCGGAGACGCGCCGGGTCTCAATGCGGTGATCCGCGCCGTGGTGAAGACCTCCGCCCAGTCCGGGCTGGAGGTGGTCGGGTTCGAGCAGGGCTACGAAGGCCTCCTCTCCCCCACCGCGCACCGGATCCTGGACGAGGAGAACACCCGCGGTATCCGTCATCTGGGCGGCACCGTGCTCGGCGCCACGAACCGCGGGCGCTTCGGCGCCACCGTGGGTGAGGGCCGGAGGCGGCGCATCGCCCCCGAGGTGCTGGAAGCAGCCCGCGAGAGCTGCCGGTCGCTCAACATCGTGGGGCTGGTCTGCATCGGCGGGGACGGAAGTCTCCGGATCGCGCAGCAGCTCTACGAGGCCGGAGTGCCGCTGGTCGGCGTGCCCAAGACGATCGACAACGACCTGGAGGCGACCGAGATCACCTTCGGGTTCGACAGCGCCATCGCCTTCGCTACGGAGGCCCTGGACCGCCTGCATCCCACCGCCGCGTCGCACCAGCGGGTGATGGCCGTGGAAGTGATGGGACGCCATACCGGCTGGATCGCCGTGCACGCCGGCATCGCGGGCGGCGCGGACGTGATCCTGATTCCGGAGATCCCGTGGACCTTCGAGGGCGTGGCGCGCAAAGTCCGCGAGCGGGAGAACTCCGGTCGGCCGTTTGCGCTCATCGTGGTAGCGGAAGGAGCTCGCTTGCCGGACGGCGTGCTGGTAGCCAAGGCCACCGGCGCCGGCGGTTTCGGGAGGGTGCGCCTGGGTGGCATCGGGCAGCTCGTGGCGGATGAGGTGCAGCGCCGGATGGGGCGCGAGAGCCGCTGGGTGGTGCTGGGCCACCTCCAGCGCGGCGGCCCCCCCACCACCTCGGACCGCGTGCTGGCCACCCGGCTTGGAGTGCACGCCGTACGCATGATTTTGGACGGGCGGTTTGGGCGGATGGTCTCCGTGCGCTCGCCCGGCATCAGCGACGTGCCGCTCCGCGACGCGATCAACCGCCTGCGCAGAGTGCCCCCCGATGGCGACCTGGTGGACGCCGCCCGCGCGCTGGGGATCTCCTTCGGCGATCGGTAAGCGCCTCCGATCGCGCTGATCTCCCCACCGGGCTTCAGCTCGGTGAGTGTCGCATAGCCGCCGCCGTGCTCCCACGTCCGCACCGGGTAATCCACCCGGTACTCGAACGCGAACCCATGCCGCGGAGGTGCGGCCGCGAGCGCCCAGATCATGCGTAAAGGATCCGCCCCACCGTACTCCAGGCTCGGTATGCGCATCCGCCAGGCACGTGTCTCGCCACGCACGTGGGAGGCGTTTCGAGCTCGCTTCGAGCGTCTCAGGATGACTGCGTTGGGGCGAAAACCCGACTTATTCCGCAAACACGAAGATCCGCTGCCCGTCCGGCGCTACCAGCGTGCCGCCATTCACCTGGCCGCTCGCGTCTTCGGTCTCATTCTGGAACAGGTGGCCGGCCTGTCTCAACCGCGCGATCCGCTCCGGCGCGTCCGGTGAGAAGTAGGTGAGGTGCGGCGGACGCCGGTGCATCCGTTACGGTAAGGGTGATCTCTACTGAGTGACCGAGCTTCACCGGTGGCCTCCTTCAAAGCGAATCTGCTGCGAGCATCGACACGGCGGTTGAATCCGAACAGCGATGGACTCCGCCAGGGTATTACTCCCGGCATTGCAGACCCGCCCGCACCTCGTGCCTGGCAGGTTCATTGTGGCTGTGGGCGCTTCCTATGCCCCTCGATTTGGCCGCCGAAGAGGGCCCTGCCTGGCGCCCTCCCAGCCCTCGTTGTGCTGTAGGGCGACCGGACAAGGTGATGCTGGCTGGTCCATCTCACAACAAGGCCGCGCACATGGAATAACCAATCCGGTGGACCCAAATCCACCCTTAGTGGGGTAGGCGGTCTCGCCGATAATCGCGGGCAGAACTGGCGCTCCGGAGCCGGGGCCGCACTGCAGAGGATCGCAGTGACCGCCCGGAGCCGCCCCCGAGGAGTGTTCCGTGCTTTCTTCGCTTTCGATCAAGCCGACCGAGATCCGCAGGATACTGGATACGCGCGCCATGCGCGTGGTCCGTCCGGTCCTCCTGGCGGGATTGGCCACGGCGCTCCTCTTCGCCTCCATCGACCGCTCACAGCCGTGGAGCGTCGGCACGGCCGGCATGGGCATCCTGCTGCTGGGCGCCGTGCTCTCGCGCCAGCTTGGCGAGATCCTCCAGTTGGAGCGGCAGCTCGCCGGGCGGGTGCGGCAGCTTGCCATCGTGAGCGAGGTCGTCTCCACGCTCAACTCCTCGCCCAACGTAGGGAGCAGCCTGGGAGAAGCGCTGGACCGCCTGGTCTCCGCGCTGGATGCCGAGGCGGGCGCCATCTGGCTGCCGGCCCCGGACGACGACCGGCGCATGGTGCTGGTGGAAGATCGCGGGCTGCCGGATGCCCACCGCCACCAGGAGCTGCTGGAGCAGGCCCAGGTGGCCCTTAGCGGTGGGGAGCCGGTGGTGCGCCACACGCTGCAGGTGCCGGACGGCAACGGCGGCTCCCACGCGCGGCGCTGCCTGTTGGTGCGGATGGGCCGCGAGGGCGAGGACTTCGGCCGCCTGATCATCGTCCGCGCGTCCGGCGAGTTCGGGGACGGCGATCTTTCCATCCTGCGCGCCATCGGCAGCGACATCGGCGGTGCTCTCCGGAGCGTGCGGCTCATCAGCGAAGCCCGGCGCCTGGCGGACCGGGATCCGGTGACCGGCCTGCACAACCATCGCAGTGTCTATCAGCGGCTCCACTCGGAGGTGGAGAAGGCCGGGCGCTCCGGCAAGCCGATGGCCGTGTTGATGATGGACCTGGACAACTTCAAGCTCTTCAACGACACCTACGGACACCCGGCGGGCGACGAAGTGCTCAAGCGCGTCTCCGCGATCCTGAAGCGCTCCTGCCGGGACGGGGACACCGTGGCCCGCTACGGCGGCGACGAGTTCATGGTGGTGCTGCCGGAGAGCAACCTGAAGGCCGCCATCCGCTGCGCGGAGCGGATCCAGGCCGTGCTGGCGAAGGAGCGCTTCCGCTGCCAGAACTCGGCCACGCTGCCGATCGGCTTCAGCTATGGCATCTCCGTCTACCCGGACGACGCCAAAGAGGTGCAGGAGCTGGTGGCGGTGGCGGACAGCAACCTCTACCAGTCGAAGACGCAGGGCGGCAACCAGATCACCGCGCGCGGCTCCAGCATGACGGACAACGCGCTGGTCTACGTGAAAGGCTTCGACCTGTTCCGCGCGATGGTCCAGTCGATCGATAACAAGGACGGCTACACCAAGCGCCACAGCGAAGAGGTAACGGACTACTCCGTGCAGATCGCGCGCGGAATGGGCCTGAGCGAGGACGTAGTCCAGACGATTCAGGTGGCCGGCATCCTCCACGACGTGGGCAAGATCGGCGTGCCGGACCACATCCTCCGGAAGCCGGGTCACCTCACGGACGAAGAGTTCCACGTGATGAAGCAGCACCCGGTGTTCGGCGCGCGGATCGTGGGCGCGATGCCGGGGATGGAAGAGGTGGTTCACGGCGTGCGCCACCACCACGAGCGGTACGATGGCCGCGGCTACCCGGACCGGCTCGCCGGCACCGACATCCCGCTCATCGGCCGGATCATGGCGGTGGCGGATGCCTTCTCCGCCATGACCACGCACCGACCCTACCGCAAGGGGATGACCGAGCGCCAGGCGCTGCTGGAGATCAAGGCGAACCTGGGCACGCAGTTCGACCCCGAGATCGGTGAGGTCTTCGTCCAACTGCGCGAAGCAGCCTCCGCCGCCCGCAAAGCCGCCACCCCGCGAGCCCCGCGGAAACCGAAAGTGAAACCGGAAGCGGCGCCCGTCGAGCCGCTCGACACCACCGGACTGATCCTCGCCGAGGTAGTAACCGCAGCGTAGTTACGAGCACCGTAGGCAGCGCCGGGTACCCTTTAGGGTGGATGGCGCGTTCGATCATGGCCACCCGTCTCCGTGAGCAGGATGCGCCGCCGTGAAGTCGGATGTGACCGAAAAACGTAGGCTTGGGACAAGTCAACATAGGGGCATCCGCCGTGATTGCCCGGCAAACGCGGACGGTGCTGGCGCCGGCAAAGCCGCACCCTCCTGCCGACCCAACCGGTCGGTACCGCTGTGAAGCCTCGGAACCAGGAAGTGCTTCCGCCCGTTTGCCAGGAGTCCCGCTGTCAGGCGGGTGAGCGATCGCCCTGCGCTTGCCTTACTAAAGGCCGGCCTGACAGCCGGACTCCTGGCAAACAGGCGT
>JAJFMS010000291.1 GCA_020696885.1 Armatimonadota bacterium
CCCGATGCTGGAGGAATTCCAGCAGGGCTACTTCGCGCGGTTGAGCTGGTCGGTCATGCTGCTCTGCCTGGTCGGCTCCACCCTGCACATCATTCGCCGGAAGCCCGCAGCGCTGCTGGCCTCTCTGCCGCTCATCGTCGGGGGGATGTGGTACGCGCAGGCGACCCCGGACCCATACTGGCTCCTGGCCGCCTTCCTGGCGATGCTGGGGGTGTTTTTCGGCGTGGCGATCGCTCGTCCGAGGATCCGTCTGGGTGAGGGGCTGGCGCTGCTGGGGATCGCCTTGATACTGGCCGCAACCATCTTTCCGATGTTCGCGCGGGCTCGCGAGATGGCGCGCAAGGGGCCTACCACCAGCATCGCGCCTTCGTCCGCGGCCGCGGGAGCGATCGATGGGGACGTCACCTCCGTCGCGACTCCGCCGGCCGCAGGAGTGCCGCAGCCGCCGCGAGTCAGGGAGTATTTCCCCGAGACGCTGTTCTGGAGCCCCGAAGTGATCACGGACGACCAGGGCGAGGTGGAAGTAACCGTCCCCGCCGCGGACTCCATCACCACGTGGCGCCTTTCCGCGGTCGCGTCCACGGCCGGCGGCCTGGTCGGCTCTTCCAGCGTGGGTCTCCGGGTGTTCCAGGACTTCTTCCTGGACCTGGATCTGCCGGTTACCCTCACGCAGCACGATCAGATCACCATCCCAGTAGCGGTCCACAACTACCTCGCCACCCCGCAGTCCGTGGAGGTGGCGCTGAAGCCCGCGGAGTGGTTCCGCCTGGAAGGCCCCACCTCACACCGCGTCCAGCTAGCACCCAACTCCGTGGGCGTGGTGAGGTTTCCGATCACGGCGCTGAGCTTCGGCAAGCACGTGCTGGAGGTCTCCGGCACCGGCTCTCGCCTGAGCGACGCGATGCGCCGCGAGGTAGAGGTGCTCCCGGACGGCGAGGAGGTGGAGGGGACGGAGAGCGACCGCCTGGAGCCGGTACGTTCAGCCAGGTGGTGTCGGGGCTGGATGGGCTGCTCAAGGTGCCCTACGGGTGAATGGAGCAGAGTACGTCGGTGACGTACCCCAACGTGTTGATCCTGGACTACCTGAAGCGCACCGGCGCCGCCTCGCCGGAAGTGCGGATGAAGGCGGAGCAGTTCATCAGCCTCGGTTACCAGCGGCTGCTGACGTTCGAGGTACAGGGTGGCGGGTTCGACTGGTTCGGCAGCCCACCCGCGAAGACGGTGCTCAGCGCGTATGGCCTGATGCACTTGGTGGACATGTCTCGCGTGGCGCCCGTGGACCCCGCGCTGATCGACCGCACCCGTGCCCTGCTGGCGGAGCGGCAGCAGGCGGACGGCTCCTGGGCGCCGGAAGGCGGGCTGCACGAGCGGCCGACCAGCAGCCGGAACGCGCGGGTCGCCGCCACCGCCTACGTGGCCTGGGCGCTGGCCCGGACCGGCGGCTCCCCCGTTGTGGTCGAGCGGGCGCTGCGTTACCTCGAGGCCGCCGCGAGCGGCGAGATCGACGCCTACACCCTGGCGCTGACGGCCAACGCGTTCGCCGTTGCCCGGCCGCAGTCCGCGGTGACGCACCGGCTGCTGGACGAGCTCGACGCCCGGAAGAGCGTCCGTGCCGGCGCCGCCTCCTGGCCGAACGAGCAGCCGACGCTGATGTACGGCGGGGGGAGCGCCGCGGCGGTGGAGACGGCGGCGCTGGCGGCCCAGGCGTTCCTCGCGGCGGGCTATCATCAGGACACCGCTGCCAAAGCACTCACGTTCCTGGTCCGCCAGAAGAGCCCCCAGGGCGCATGGGCCAGCACGCAGGCCACCATCCTCGCGCTGCAGGCGCTGTTAGCCGGCGCAGGCGGCGCCGCCGAGGGCACCGATGGCGTGGTGGAGGTGACCGTGAACGGTCGGAAGGCGGCTGCCGTCCGGGTGGAGCGCGGCAACTTCGACGTGGCCCAGCAGGTGGACCTCTCGCCCTACGTGACGCCGGGGGCGAATGAGGTGCGGTTAACGGCGAGCGGCAGCCTCCGCCCGGCTTACCAGCTTGTCACCCGGAGTTATGTGCCGTGGCGGAAAACATCGGGTGCGGCGCGGCGCTCGGTGGACCTCCAGGTCACCTACGATCGATCCGACCTGCGCCAGAACGACACTGTCACCGCGGAGGTGCGCGTGCGCTCCAACCACCGGAAGACGCTCTCCATGCTGATCGTGGACGTGGGCCTGGCGCCGGGGTTCGCTCCGGAGGCGGCGTCACTCGCCCTGCTGGAGAGAGGGCGGAAGATCGAGCGGTACGAGGTCACGCCCAGGCAGCTCATCCTCTACTTGCGGGACCTCCCGCCCGGCGAGGAGCTGCGGCTGCCGGTCCGCCTGCGGGCCAGGTTCCCGGTGCGCGCCCAGGCGCCGCCCTCGCAGGTCTACGAGTACTACAACCCGGCCCAGCGAAGCAGCACCCGCCCAATGCCGGTGGCGGTGCGGATCTGAGCCGGGGCCAAGTTGCCCGCGAAACACGCGAAAGGGGAGAGCCTCAACTCCCTGTTATCCGCCGTGGATGCTATTGGGAGTGGTACCCCGTACGAGGAGGTTGCGAGGCTCGGAAGCCTCGCACTCCGTACACTTCGCCCGGCAGCCTCGGATGTGTGCCGATGGCCGCGCCTCTTCTGTCTCCTATCCTTTTCGCGTTCTTTCGCGTGTTTCGCGGGCAACTCTCCCGGTTAGCCGGCTCCCGATCCGGCCCGCACGTACCGCGGGCCGTTGGGGTTCAGCTTGCCGGCGTACTGCCGGTAGCGGAGCTTCGAATCGTAGACCACCAGCAGGTTGGTGAGCGGGCGGTTCGGCTTCGCGTAGCTCTTGCCCCGGTAGTAGAGGCCGGTGGAGCCGCCGCCGTCCAGGCACATGGCGTCTACCGCGCCCAGCTTCCGGAGCGCGTCCGCCAGGGTGCGGAGGAGCACCGGCTTCTGCACGGTGACCAGCAGCACCTTGCCGTTCTTCTTGATCGCCACGGCCGTGCGCGGCTTGCGTGCGAAGATGGCCGGGTCTTTGAACCCCTCGGCCCGCGGGTAAAGGGTGCGTTTGCCGCCCGTGACGAGGCGTGGTCCGGCGCGGAGCACGGTGTCGTACCCGGCCCAATGCTGCGCGATGCCGGGCTTGCCGGTGCGCATCACGGCGCGACCCTTGCGGAACGCGATGGCCGTGCCGATGCCGCCCTGGTAGATCGTGCGGCCGTTTACCTGGATCAACCCCACCGGCAGCGAGGTGGTGGTGCAGAAGTAGGTGCCGGTGACCGCCGCGGCGGGCTTGGTGCGGCTGATCATGCCGGACCATTGGTCCCGGTACCCGAGGCCGTTTCCGGCCGTGGCAACTCCGAACCGGACGCCGGGCCGCCGCGGATCCACCACCACCACGTTCATGGTCACGCCGGACACGGTCACCTTCCGGTGGCTGATCGCGGGCTCGTTGGTGCGGCGTACGGCGCGCTTCGGCGTCGATCGGGTCTTGGTAGCCTTCGCGGGAGCCTTCGCCGCCACTTTTCGCAACGGCTTACGGGAGGCGGCCTGTGCCGGCCGCGCCAGCGGTTGGTGCAGGGCGAGAAAGCCGGCGGCGCAGCCGGCCACGATGGAGCAGCACGCGGCGCCGGTGAGGCGAGCGCGCCAGTCGGTACTGATCATCCGGTGCTCCTCTCTGACCCGACCGGTCCGGCGGAGTAGGGATCACCCTGTCGCCGGCTCCGTGATTTAGGGGTCATTCCTCGATCATCCAGACCCCCAAACCTCGATACCGGTTCCGCCTGCTACCCCAGCTCGCCCGTACCCCAGGCCAGTAGTGCTCAGTCGGTTCCGTATGGGCGTGTGGGAGTGTGGGAGCCTTTGCTCTACCAGTCAGAACCGCCCAGGTGGACCACTATCCCTCCCGTTCGGCATTTGGCTTCCCGGCTGCCGGGAAATCCGGATGAACCGGCCGACGTATAATTCGTCAGCAGTGTGGCAGCCGCAAGCGAGCGGTCCGGTGTCGCAGAGGTTCAGGAGCGGAAGCATGGCGCGACGACGCGAGATGTTGAAGGGATTGCTGGGCGTAGGAATCGCCACTGGAGTGGTCTGGAGCGCCGCCCTCCCGCCGGCTCGCGCTGCGGATGCCGTGTACCTGGATCCGGAGAAGGCCGGCCCCGAGTATGCGCTGCAGGGCGAATACGTGGGCAAGACCGGAGACAAGACGCTCGGCGCGCAGGTGATCGCCCTCGGAAACGACACCTTCCAGGCGGTGTTCCTCCCCGGCGGTCTGCCCGGCGAAGGCTGGGACGGCAAGACTCGCGTGCGCGTGGACGGCAAGCGCGTGGGCGACTCGGTCTCCTTTGAAGCGTCCAGCACCGGTTGGAGCGGCAGCCTCGCCGAGGGGAAGCTGGCGGGACAGAGCAAAGACGGCGCCAGGTTCAGCCTGGGCAAAGTGAGCCGGTCCAGCACCACGATGGGCCTGAAGCCGCCCAGCGGCGCGCTGGTCCTCTTTGACGGCTCCAGCGCCGATGCCTGGGTGAACGGCAAGATGGACGAGCACGGCCTGCTGGAAGCGGGGACCCGCACCAAGAAAGACTTCCACGACTTCACGCTGCACGTGGAGTTCCGGACGCCGTTCAAGCCGACGGCGCGGGGCCAGAGCCGCGGGAACAGCGGCCTTTACCTGCTCAACCGGTACGAGGTGCAGATCCTGGACTCGTTCGGCCTGGACGGTGCGTTCAACGAGTGCGGCGCGATGTACCGCCAGAAGCCGCCGGACGTGAACATGTGCCTCCCGCCGCTGGCCTGGCAGACCTACGACATCGACTTCCAGGCCGCGCGCTGGGATGCCGCCGGTACCAAGCAGAAGAACGCGGTGATCACCATCCGCCACAACGGCGTGGTGGTGCACAACAACTACGAGATCACCGGCCCCACCGGCGGCGCCGCCCGGCGCCCGGAAGTGGGCGATCAGGGCCCGATCAGCTTCCAGAACCACGGCAACCCGGTGATGCTCCGGAACGTCTGGATCGTCGAGAAGAAGTAGCCGCGCGGAAGCAGCGGGAAAGGGTTAAATCAGGAAGGCAGGAAGCCGGGAAAGGGGAGAGCGCCACTGCGGCGTGCCAAGCTCTCCTCTGCCGGCCTGTGTGAGGATGACTGCTAAAGGAGTCGCCCGGTCATCCGGCGCTCATCCTGGTCGTCCCTTCCTGCCTTCCTGGCTTCCTGATTAAGACCGATCTGACATCGCCGGGCCCGTCAGTTCGCGCTCTGGAGGCGAACTACCGAGTAGGGCGGGGCGAAGGTGCCGCCGGGGTTGTAGGTGCCTCCCCCGGAGTAGGTCTGATCGAAGGAGCCGAGGATCAACCAGGGCCACTTCTGTCCGGGAATCTGGGTGAGCACCAGGACACTGCGCGTACGATACCGCGGTAAGCCGAGGTCGTTCTTGACGATGGTCCAGTCCGTGCCGTCGAGGGCCGTCTTGATGATCGTGGCGCCGGGGAACTTCGCCTTCACTGCGCTCGCGGCGCGTGCTTCGATGGCGGCGTCGCGCGGCTTACCGGCCGGGAACTTCCAGCGGGACGCCTGCTGCTCGATCGTGCTCTTGAGCTCGTCTGCCTTCTCCTGGATCGGCTTTATCCGGTCGGCCGGCATGGCCTTACCTTGAGCTGTATAAAGCGGAACGATGCGCTTGGATCGTACGGCGAGGTAGTCTTTGGAGATATACAGGTCGCGCGCCAGAACCCAGTCCACCCAGCCGCTTTGCTTCACGCCCGCGATGGCGCGGCCCAGTGTTTCCACGTCTTCTTGCACGGCATCACTCACGCCTTTCGGCTCCGCCTTCTTGAAGTCCGCGACCAGCTTCTCATACTCCGGCTCCGCTTCCGCGAGTTTGGCTTTGACGTCCGCCAGCGCTTCGGCGCCGGTGAGATCCAGCTTGTTGTTGTTGCGGCTCCACCGCCGTTTGCTGCCTTTCCACTCCGGGTACTTCTGCAGCGCGTGCTCGACGATCAGGTGCGCGCGGCGTGACCAGAGCACGACCTGCTTCCATTCATCGTCCCGCACCGGCAGCTCGAAGGTCGAAACGGGTCCGTACAGCGTGGCGATAATCGAGTCGACTTGATCCTCGGTTAGCTCGACCAGCGGGGGATCGTCGAAGGCACCCGCGACGGGTCCCTTCTCCACGTTGCCGAGGATGCTGGCATCCTGCCACATGTGGATCACCGCGGCGTGAAAGCCCGCGGCCGTACCTTCAAGCGCACCGGTCGGGTTTTCGGTAAGGCTGGCGTTGGGACCCATCCCATAACCGAAGCGCCGCAGTGCCGGGAACGTGTCCGGCTTGAGCAGGACCTTGGAACTGGAGGCGCCCTCATCGCGGCGGCCGGCGCGCTGGTAAAGAGCG
>JAJFMS010000292.1 GCA_020696885.1 Armatimonadota bacterium
CTCCGTGGACGCGCTCTCCTTCATCACCCACCGGGAGCGGGCCTACAGCCGCGGAAAGCAGCTCGTGGAGCGGCTGAAGGAGATCCTCCCGCGGCAGATGTTCGAGATCCGGATCCAGGCGGCGCTCGGGGCGAAGGTCGTGGCTGCGGAGAGCGTGCGGCCGATGCGGAAGGACGTTCTTGCCAAGTGCTACGGCGGTGACATCAGCCGGAAGCGCAAGCTGCTGGAGAAGCAGAAGGAAGGTAAGAAGCGGATGAAGTCCGTGGGGCGAATCGAGATCCCGCAGGAGGCGTTCCTCTCGGTGCTGCGGGTGAGCGATTAGGCTCGGGAGACCTCCCCGGCCTTCGGCCACCCCCTGGTGGTTAGTGATTAGTGGCTGGCGGTTGGGAGACCGCCCCCCGCCTTCGGCCACCTCCGCCCGAGGGCCCCGCCATCCGGTCCGATGGAGAGGGGGCCGTGGTATAGAGGGAGGGATGCTGGGCAGGAGACCCCTCCCCGGCCCATCTGCGATATCTCCGGCGAGGAGCACCATGTTCGGAAGTGGGGCGCTGCTATTTCGAGAGTTTGCTATGAGCGAACCGCTTCCTCTAGCCACCCTCCACGACGCGATCCTCGAGTTCCTTCGCGACCGCGACGACGCGGTGGTGTTCGGTGCCATGGCGGTCAACGCTTACGTCACCGAGCCGCGGATGACGCAGGACGTGGACATCGCATCGCCGCGAGCCGTTGCGCTGGCCGAGGAGCTGCGTGACCATCTCAACCGCCGTTTCCAGATCGCAGTGCGGATTCGGGAGGTGGGCGAGGGGATCGGTTACCGGCTCTACCAGGTGCGCAATGACGGGAACCGTCATCTGGTGGACCTGCGCCCCGTAGTTGCGCTGCCGCCATTGATCCGCGTGTCAGGAGTGCCGGTAGTGGCTCCCGAGGAGTTGATCGCCGGGAAGGTTCTGGCGTTTGTGGGCCGTCACGGGCAACCAAAGTCCTTCACCGATCGTCGCGACCTCGCCCTGCTGCTGCTCCGCTTCCCAGAGCTTAAGGTGGAGCAGGGCATGGTTCGAGAGAGGCTGGACGCCGCCGGTGCCGGCGCGGAGGTCCTTCGCCAATGGGATGACCTTGTAGCAGAGGAGATCATCCCCGAGGACGAGGACACCGGTTGGTGAGCCCTCCCAGGCGGCGGCTCTGGATCCCTTGAACTGACCGGTACCGCCCGCGGTACGTATGTAAGGTCAGAGAACCGTTGTCTCGCGCCGCCGACTGCGGCGCACCTCCCAGATCATCGAAACCGAACCCGGCGTTTCGGGTCTCGTCTGTAGGGCTGTTGCGGCCCATCCGATCCCCCGTTTACAGGAGTGTCTCGCCTCATGTCTTTGCGACCCCTCGCACTGCTCGGAACTACGCTGGCGTTGGCCGGCATTGCCACCGCTGCTGCTCCGCTGGAGCCGGTGGGCGGCACCATCAAAGCCAAGGCGGGCGAGTGGCCCCAGTGGCGCGGCGCGGCGCGGACCGGCCTCTCCGATGAGAAGGGCCTGTTAAAGAGCTGGCCGGCGACGGGCCCGCGGCTCCTCTGGAAGGCGACCGGTCTGGGCGGCGGATACTCTACCCCCTCGGTGGGCGGCGGCCGCATCTATGGGATGGGCTACCGCGGCGCGGACGAGGTGGTCTGGGCGCTGGATGAGAAGACCGGCCGCGGCGTCTGGATCACCCCGCCGATCGCGCCGGCGAATGGACAGGTCGGCTATCCGGAAGGATCCCGCTGCACCCCGACGTTGGACGGCAACCGCCTCTACGCGCTGGGCGTGAGCGGGGACCTGGTGTGCCTGGACGCCGCCACCGGCAAGGAGATCTGGCACAAGCACCTGGTGCGCGAGTTCGGCGGCAGCGTGCCGAACTGGGGCTACTGCGAATCGCCGCTGATCGACGGTGACAAGGTGATTGTCACGCCCGGCGGCCGGCAATCCACGCTGGTGGCGCTAAACAAGACCACCGGGGACGTGATCTGGCGCGGCCAGGTGCCGCAGGGCGACGCGGCGGCCTACTCGTCCGCCATCGCGGCGGACGTGGACGGCCAGCGCCAGTACATCCAGTACGTCACCGGCGGCGTGGTGGGCGTGGCCGCGAAGGACGGACGCTTCCTGTGGCGCTACAACCACCCGGCTAACGGCATTGTGATCTCCACCCCGGTCTACCACGACCACCACGTCTTCGCGAGCACCGCTTACGGGAAGGGCGGCGGCCTGGTGAAGCTCACCACGAAGCCGGATGGATCGGTGGACGCGCAGGAAGTGTACTTCGACCAGCAGATGCAGAACCACCACGGCGGGATCCTGCTCCTGGGCGACCAGATCTACTACGCCGAGGGCCACAATGGCGCGAGCCTGGTCTGCCGCGATTTCAAGACCGGCAAGCTCCTGTGGCAGGACCCGCAGAAGCGGAAGGTCTCGCTGACCTCGGCGGACGGCCTGCTGTTCGCCCGGAGCGAGCGCGGCACGATGATTCTGGTGGAGGCGAACTCGGCCTCGCTGGTGGAGAAGGGCAGCTTCGAGCCGCCGGACCGCAGCGGCAAGAACGCCTGGGCGCACCCGGTGGTGGCCGGCGGTAAGCTGTACCTGCGCGATCAGGACGTGCTGCAGTGCTACGACGTGAAGAACGCGCCTGCGGCTCCCTGAGCCGCAGGCTTCGTGAAGGAGATCGCATGATTGTTCGACGTGCCGCGCTGGCGTTAAGCGTACTGACCGTGGCGGGTCTGACGGCGGCCACGGCGGTGGCGCAGGCTCCCCGCACCGGCAACTGGCCGCAGTGGCGCGGGCCGGACCGCACCGGCGTCTCAACCGAGAAGGGCCTGCTGAAGAGCTGGCCGGTGGAAGGTCCGAAGCTGCTCTGGCGGGCCGCGGGGCTGGGTGGAGGGAACTCCACGCCGTCCGTGGCGGATGGGAAGATCTTCGGCGTGAGCTACCAGGGCCAGGATGAGGTGGTCTGGGCAATCAGCGAAGAAGACGGGAAGCCGCTCTGGAAGACGCGCATCGCCGCGTCCAACTTCTCCATCGGTCGGCAGGCGCAAGACGGCTCCGCGGGCACTCCCACGGTGGACAAGAACCGCGTCTACGCCATCGGCGAGAGCGGCGACCTGGTCTGCCTGGACGAGGCTTCCGGAAAGCTCCTTTGGCAGAAGAACCTGGTTAAGGAGTTCGGCGGCGCGGTTCCCAAGTGGGGCTACAGCGAGTCGCCGCTGATCGATGGCGACAAGGTGATCGCTACCCCCGGCGGGCGCGACGCCACGATCCTCGCCCTGAACAAGACGAACGGGAACGAGATCTGGCGCTCGAAGATCGCGGAGGGGGATATGGCCGGGTACTCCTCGGCCATCGTCGCGACCGTCGCGGGGGAGCGGGAGTATATCCAGTTCCTGGGCGGCGGCGTGGTTGGCGTGTCCGCTGCGGACGGCGCGTTCCGCTGGCGGTACAGCACGCCGGCCAACCCCACGGCGAACTGCTCCACCCCGATCTTCCGGGACAACCACGTCTTCGCGGCCTCGGGCTACAACACCGGCGGCGGCCTGGCGAAGCTGGAGAAGGGCGCAAACGGCATCACCGCCACCGAAGTGTACTTCACCAAGCGGATGCAGAACCACCACGGCGGGATGGTGCTGGTAGGCGATTACGTTTACGGGTTCGATCAGGCCAACCTCACCTGCATCGACTTCAAGACCGGCGAGGTGAAGTGGTCCGACCGCAGCGTGGGCAAAGGCTCCGTCACTTACGCCGATGGGCTCATCTACGCCCGCAGCGAGCGTGGTCCGGTCGCCATCGTGGAAGCCAATCCCGCTGCTTACGTGGAGAAGGGCCGCTTCACGCCGCCGGACAAGCTGGGCGGCACCACCTGGCCGCATCCGGTGGTGACGGCCGGTCACCTCTACCTGCGCGACCAGGACCAGATCTTCTGCTACGAGCTAAAAGATCCGGCGGCTCCCTGAAGCGCCGTTGGCGCGGGGAAATGAGGTAACGGTGGGGAGATGGGGAAATGTCAGGCGCCTCGGGCGCGAGCTGCATTTCCCCATTTCCGTGTTTCCTCGTTTCCTCGTTTCCCCATTTCCTTTCCCCGCCCTGGAGGCCACTGATGAAGACCACTCGAAGAACGCTCACCGCGCTGCTTATACTCCCGGCGCTGTTCGTGGCCGGGCGTGCCTTTTCGCAGGAGAAGGCCGCCCCCAAGAAGCCGGAAGTGGCTGGGGCGTGGACCGGTACGTGGGAGCTCTACTCCCCGCCGGCTCCCGGCGCCGCGCCGCGCAAGTCGCTGATCCCGCCGATGGCGCTGGAAGCGAAGGTGGAGGAGATGCCGGGCGGGAAGTGGCAGGCCACCTTCGAGGGCGATGCCGGCGGGAAGTACAAGTACACCATCAAGATGCTGGGCCGGCAGGCGGGTGGCATCGTGCTCTTCCAGGGCACGGCGGACCTGGGCGAGAAGGACGGCGGCGTCTACGACTGGATCGGCCGGGCGAACGACAAGGAGTTCATCGGCTTCTACACCAGCGAGGGGCACACCGGCACGTTCCGGCTGACCCGGCCCAAGCCGGCGGCGAATTAGTGGCTGGTGGATAGTGACTGGTGAGAAGCGGGAGGACGGCGGGTGATTCCGCCAGCCTCCCGCTTTTCTAGGTCGTGCCGGTTAGCCGTTTGCTGCCAGGCTGGCACACACCAGCTCTTCGTCGTTGCGGGCGAAGACGTGCTGGTTGGCGAAGGCGGGGTGGGACCAGCAGACGCCGCCGCGCTCGTTGAGCTGGCCGCGGGTGGGCTTGATCAACTGGGCGCGGCTGATCTCCTCGTAGCCCTTGGGCGACAGCCGCGCGATGATGAGCTGGCCGCGCTCGTTGAAGATCCAGGTGCGGTCCCCGTTCCGGATCAGGTGGGCGGCAGCCCAGCGCGCCTTCGGCACCGCCTCCAGGCTCTCCCAGAGCCGATCGCCGGTCTTCGCGTCCAGGCACCGCAGCTCGCCCGAGGCGTCGAAGCCGTAGACGTGGTCCGCGGTCAGGATCGGGGTGGAGATGAGCGAGTGGAGCGCGTCCGTGCGGGCTTCCGTGGCGCCGCGGCGCTGCCAGAGCGTTTCGACCGCCAGCCGGTCCTTCGGCACCCGGAGCATTAAGGAGCCGTCGATCGCGCTGGTGACGAAGAGGCGCTCGCCGTTCAACACCGGCGTGGCGACGCCGATCGGCCAGCGCAGGCGTTTGAACGGCGCTTCCCAGTGGAGCTTCCCCGTGGTGGGCTCCAGCCCGACCACCCGGTCTGCGGTCCACGCTACGAGGACCCGTTTCCCGGCCTGATCGATCACCACCGGCGCGGAGTAGGCGGCCGGGTCGCTCAGGGTCTTCCAGCGCTCGGTTCCGGTCTTTCGATCCAGCGCTACCACGCAGGCGTCCTTCCCGCCGATCTGGAGGATGAGAAGGTCGCCCTCGATCAGCGGCGCGGCGGTGATGCCCCAGGTCGGCAGGTCGATCTCGTACTGCTTGCCGAGCTCCTTGCTCCAGAGCACCTTGCCCTTCGCGGCGTCGAAGCAGAAGAGG
>JAJFMS010000293.1 GCA_020696885.1 Armatimonadota bacterium
GAGGGTGCTGTAGGCGCGGTTGATGACCGTGGGGGCGCTCCGGCCGCCCTTCTGCTTCTTGATCCCGGTGGAGACCGGCTGTCCGTCTCCAAACGCCTTCTCCGGCGCATGGCAGCTAGCGCAGGAGACGGTCTGGTCGGTCGACATCCGGGTGTCGTAGTAGAGGAGCTTGCCGAGCTCCGCCTTCTCCTTGGAGTACGGGTTGTCCGCGGGCCACGGGATCGGCGGCAGGCCGAGCGGGGCCTTGGGCGCCTGGTCGCGCTGGGCATCGGCGACGGTCGGCAGCAGGGCAACCCCTACCACCAGCAGCATACTACCGGCGAGCGTGCCGGGAATCAGGCGTCGAACATTAATCTTCATCGGTACTTCAATCAGGAATGCTTAGCCACCACGGGGCGGCTGGAGGATGACGCAATACGGCCGGCAAGCGTAAGCACGCGAGCCGGCCGTATCGTGCTTAGAGCCGATCCCAGTAGGCATAGTTGGCTGCGCCCGGCTGCAAGCAGCGAAGACGTCGTCAGCCGAGAGCGCCCGATAATCCGCCATATCGAGCCCTCCCGCCTTCCTAGCCTTCGCTGCTTTCGCTCGGGCTCGCCCTAACTCTGCCTACTGGGATCGACTCCGACGAGCTTACTTCTTCAGGAAGCCCTGGACGTAGATCGCCTTCTGCTTGTCTACGTCCGTCACCGTGCCGTTGATCTTCACCACGTTGGCCATGTTGTCCACGGCAAACTGGCGGAAGTTGGTGAGACCGTCCCGGCGCGGATCGTGCTCCTCGTCGATCAGCATATAGACGGTGCCGTCCGCCGTAACAAGGCCGACCGGTTGCCCGTTGCGGGCGCACTTCTGGCCGCAGTCCTTATGCTTGTCGCCGTGCTTGCCCACCTGCAGGTAGCAGGAGAGGTCCACGACCTCGCCCACCGCGGTGATCGGCTTCCCCGGAACCGCCTTCCCCTTGATGGAGGAGGTCACGGTGGTCACGCTCCAGGGAGCGTCGCTGGTCGGCCGCACGCCCGCTTCGGCGGCCGGCGCTTCGAACGTGCCCTTGGTGGGCTGGGAGAAGTCCGGGAACAGGATGCCCTTGGCGGCCCAGCCGGTGCCGGCCGCCGCAAGCAGGGCCGCCGCAACGGCCATCGTCTGAATGCTCTTTCGCATGTTTTTCTCCTGGTGCTGCTTTCTGGGATGGATCCACCCAGAACGAGATATCACGAGGCGCCACAGGCGCCTTAGCTGCTATGGTCATACGGTCCCCACCAGAATGCGCGCCGCGCCTCCGGAGACCCGTAACAATTCTAACCCTACATTCATACGAAGGACGGGGCGTCCCTTCGTTCGGCCGGTTGAAAGTATTCGACGAACCGCCACTTCTAGCGCTAGGCTCCGCCGCGCGTACGCCACCGCCCGCGTACCAGGTCATCCTGACCAGCGGGAAGGATCTCGGACCGGTGCGTGCACCTCCCTGCGTGCCAGCGCGGGGACGATGGCGCCCCACGCACGGGAGGTGACGGTCCGAGCCCGGTAGGAGATGTTTCGCAGCCGACACGTACGCCGCACGGAGGCGGGCACCAGCTCAACATGACCGCTTGGCGGTTTCGGAGACTTCACCACGACCTATTCTCGCCCAGCGCCTAAACTCGACTCACTTACGGCGACCTTTCTAACCATTCCGAAGCCATGGGGCGTCTTCGTCCGCCGTCTCGTAGACCTCCGCGGCGAGCGGCTCCGGGCGGTAGCCCAGCACCTCCTCGCAGAAGTCCGGCCACCACTCGGACTGCTCCGTCTCCGCGGCGCCTTCCAACCCGTGCTGGCGCCGGATGGCCATCACCCGGCTAAACGCCTCGCTCCCCTGGCGCTCAGCTTCCTCCCGGGAGCCGACCTCCTTCACCAGCCACCGGCGCCCGATGTGCACGTGCAGCACCTCGTCCGCCCAGTCGTAATCCATGAACAGCGTGGCCAGCGGATCGTTCGCTTCGCGCGCCGTCCTCCATTCATACGCTTTACCGGTGGTCTTTGGCATCAGACCTTGTTCGATCCAATAAAGCGCCGCATGGGCCTCCAGCGGCGTGGCCGACCGGTTGAGCCCCAGGGAGAAGCCCACGTTCAGCGGCACGCGGGTGAAATCGATCCCTTTGGAGACCAGCCAGGCCTCACCCATCATGCTGTGCCGCGCTTCGTCCCACATCTGGCGGCACATCTCCGCGGTGTAGCCCCATGGCTTGGGGGTTCCTGCCGCCAGCGCCGCCTGCCGCGCCTTCCAGATGATGCTGGCCATCATCTCCGGCACGTCCATCTCCAGCAGCCGCTTGCAGACCAGTGCCAGCATCCGCTCGTCCGCGGGCCGGTCCGGCTGGGCGTAGATCCAGTGCGGCGGGAAGTGGTAGTTGTAGCTCTGGAAGCGGGCGTCCCGGCGCGGGAACCAGTCCGGCTCCAGCGGCGCCACCGCGCGCGGAGCGGGGACGGCCGCGGGCGCCTCGACCTCACTCCCGGCTGCGGGGGCGGCCTCCAGGTAGGCGCGGAGGTGCGCTTCCCATGCCGTAGCCGCTTCGCGCTCCGGCTCACCCACGAGGGCCGCCAGCGCCGCCTCGCCCCACCGGAGCATGTCTTCCTCTTCCTGGATGATGAACCGCAGAATCCGCCGGGTCGGCTGATCCACCAGTGGATTCGCCTGCTCCAGGTGCCGGCGATACTCGGCCAACAGCTCCGGCTTGATCACGCGATAGAGCGCCACGAGTAGCTCCACCGTGCCGCTGGAGCGGAGCGCTTCCTGGAGCCACGCCTCGAGCTGCGGGTCCGGGGGCGTGTGGAAGTTGTGCGGGGGGTGCCGCAGCTCAGCCACGCGCTCCTGCAGCCACTTGGCGTGCTCCGCGTCCAGCCAGGCGTGGTGGCAAAGGGCGTCCTTCACCTCCCACTCCGGCGTGGCGGTTACCTGGGTGAGCATCAGGTCCGTGAGCCGGCACTCGATCCAGTTGAACCGCTTCAGCCGCGCCACGTTCTCTTCCACGCCGAGGCCCGGCCTGGCCGCTTCCGCGTAGGTACAGACGCCGGCTAGCTCCGGCACCCCGATGCGCGGGTGCGACGGGCCCTTTCCCGGCTTCCCGATCACGCGGGCCGCTCCATTCGTTCCGTTAATTTCCATCTCGATCCACCCCGGCCGCGCCCAGCGGCAGCCCACTCATGCTCAGATCCCGCAAGTCCACAATTCCTCTGTTTTCGGCACGGTCCGACTTCTCCTGAAACCGAACTACAATAGGTGAGAGTCATACAGGGTGCGAACCGCGATCTAGGCGAGCAGGTAACGCTGGAGCGTGTGGGATTAACTGCGTCGGTAATACGTGCTGCGTAATGCGTAACCGCCGCCGCTCGGGAGCGGATCCCTTACGCATTACGCAGCACGTATTACGCGCGAAGGGAATACGGCAGCGTCTTCGCCGTTCGCCCGGATCATGGCTCGCACCCGTCATACAGGGAGGGGAGGCGAGCCCCGTGCCTGAATCGTGGATTGGGACCCGCTCGTACTCCGGAGGTTGCAGATGGGCTGTCGTTCTAGTTATCTCTGGCTCGTGGGCCTGGCGCTACTCCTGCACGGCACGGCGGCGCACGCGGTCAATCCAAAAGTAAATCTGAAGCTGGAGAACGTCGGCCCGGACGAGGCGATCAAGCGGCTGAGTGACGCCTCCGGCGTGGCGCTCTCCGTCTACGGCTCCCCCGGCCAGGCCCAGAACAACGGCCCGCGAGATGCCAAGGTCAGCTTCGACTGGCAGGGGGTCACGTTCGCCAAGGCGCTCCGGCAACTGTGCGACAAGTTCCTCTACCAGTTGAGCCGGGGTCCGTCCGGCTACACCTTACATCCCTCCTTTCAGCCCCCTGCCGGCGCTCCGCTGAAGCGCACGGGGCAGTTCGAGAAGAACGGCGTGAAGATGTACGTCCGCGCGGCAAGCGTGAACGACTACCGCCGGACCGACTTCGTGGGCGGCAACAACAACGGCAGCGGCAGCCTGAACCTGGAGCTGGCCTGCGAGCTCGGGGAAGGCGACGGCGAGCTCATCGCGGGCATCACCAACGCGAGCGGCCGGGACGACATGGGCAACGTGCTCTCGTTCGAGGGACAGCAGGGCTTCACCGGCGGCTACAACTCCGCCACCTACCCGGACGAGTGGCTGGGCAGCCTCAACCTGCCGGCGCCCCATTCCCGCGCCAAAAAACTCCAATGGGTGGAAGGCGACGTGATGGGCTACCGCTCCCTGAAGCCGTTCCGGGTGGAGGTGGCGCTGCCGCTGGCCGGCAAGGTCGTGCGGAAGGACGTGGGCGATCTAATCATCGTCACCTCCCGCTTCCGGGCGGCCGGCAACGACGGCGGTGATGACGACGCAGTGGAGGGGCTGCCCAACCAGCCGTTCCGCGCTCAGGCCGGTGGCTCCAGCGTGCGCGTGCGGATCTATACGCCGCAGGCCGGCAGCCGCATCGGGGCGCGGCAGGGCGCCGGATCCTGGAGCATCCAGCCTTACCTGGTGGGAACCAACGGCAAGGTATATACCTGCAACCGGACGCAGTCCAGCGGCTGGGGCGACCCACAGTTCTCCGTAAACGACAGCACCTTCGTCTTCCCGCCCACCGAGGACGCCCCCGTCAAGCTGGTCTGGGACCTGGTGGAGCGCTCCGAGCCGGTGAAGCTATTCTCGTTCAAGCTCACCGATATTCCGCTGCCGGAGCCGAACGTCCCCGGCTTCCGCAAGCCCGGCGGTCCGCGCACGCCGAAGCCCAGCCCGGCCACCGATCACCCGTTCTACGAGAAGGACGGCGGCACGCTCCTCAACCGGGTGCAGTTGGGAGACAAGCCGGCGGAAGGCTCGCTGCAGATCGGGCTCGCCGCGCGCGCGGGCGCCGACTGGGGCCCGACCCGTTGGATCGAGCTGGACCTGGACGAGGGCGTGGCGCGGCTGGAAGGGTTGAAGCCGGGCAGCTACCGCCTCCAGCGGATCTTCCGCCCGAAAGAGGGCGAAACCGGTCCGCAGGGCGGCACATGGCTCAGTAAGGACCTGGTGATCACCGCGGTGGCGGGCAAAGAGCTGGCGCCCGCGCCGCTCAAGTGGTCCCTACAGCCGGTGGCGCCGCCCAAGTCGCCGATGAAGGCTGCCACGATCAAGCGACCCGGCAAGTAGTACCGGCCCGCCGGTCGGCAATTGGAGTAGTAGTATGCGCCGCGAGTTGATGCTCATCGGGTTACTGGGGTTGTGCGCCGGTGCGGTGAACCCGCCGCTCTTCGCACAGAACCCGCGCGTCTCCGTGTCCGTGGCGGACGCCACCTGCGAGGAAGCCGCGGCAGCGCTGAGCCGAGCTTCGGGGATCTCCGTGCGGCTGGACCTGGGGGAGGCGCTCTCGACGGAAGCCGGCGCGCAGGCCGCGAGTCCGGCGCCCCGCGCGAGCTTCGAGTGGGAGCGCTCCACCTTTGCCGGCGCGCTGCGGGAGCTGTGCGACCGCTACGGCGTCTCCGCGGATCGGGACGGCTCCGGCGGCTACCTGCTCCACCATCACGGCGACCCCGCCAGC
>JAJFMS010000294.1 GCA_020696885.1 Armatimonadota bacterium
TTGGGCCCTGGGTGTTGGGCCTTGGGTGTTGGGTGTTGGGGGGAAGGGGGCGAGCTCCAGTTCCACAGTCTTGTAGGAACGTCTCGATCTCCTCGGGGGTTGGCGGGAGGCCGGTGAGGTCATAGGTGACGCGGCGGATCAGCTCTCGGGGCGACGCGGGTGGAGAGGGCTGCAGCCCGGCCGCCTCCAGCTTCGCCAGGACGAACCGGTCGATCGGGTTGCGCACCCACTCTTTCCGGCGCACCGCCGGCAGCAACGGCCGCCGGACCGGCTGCAGCGACCACCAGTCGTAGCCGGCGCGCCGCTCGGAAGAGTAGCGGAGGGGGTCGATGTCGCCGCCTTCCCAGCGGGCGCCGGCTGCGATCCACTCCTTGAGGAGCTTCTTCTCCGCCGCCGAGAGCGGATGCTCCGGCGGCATCTCGTTCGCGGCGACGCGACTCCAGAGCCGGCTCTGCTCCGGTTTCCCGGGGACCACTGCCGGTCCCCGCGGGCCGCTCAGGAGCCCGGCCTGCCGCGAGAGGTCCAGCCCGCCCTGCTTGCCGGCGCCGCTGTGACACTCCAGGCAACGGCTGGCCAGCAGCGGCGCGATGCGGCTCTCAAAGGACGGGCCGACGGCAGCCCGCGTGAGCACCGGCGCCAGGGCGACCAATCCGATGCCGGTGGTGAGCAGCGCGGCGATGCGAAGCGGGGACACGAGCGAATACTCCCAGAGCAGTCCAGGTGCCGTCCAACATCACGGCCCTGGCTACGAGTTTACCAGCGAGTTCGCTCCGGGGCCTGCTCCCGCCTTCCACTACGCTACCACGCTGCAGGTTCTAGCGACCCGGTCCGCTAAAATCTGCGGCGCGACAACAAACCTTGCCCCTAGCGAGACTTCGCCTCCGATCAACGAGGCGTGCTTCCCCACATTGACGGCTACCGTCACCCGGGATCCCCCCGGCCCTAGTCGGTTGCCCCCACCCTCCCGCGACGAAGGGCCTCCGCTCGCCCTTTCACGTCCCGACAAAAACAGTCGGGACTAACGGGCGGCTCCGGCAACCATGTTCATGAGCGGGTATCCGCGCCTGGAGTTACGGATCGTCTCCCGCACGGCGAGTCACGGGTGGGGGCAACCGCCGTCGAGCCAGCCCCCCGTCTAGGGGGCTCACAAAGGGCGCCGCCCCGGCGCCGGATGTTCTGTTCTTCCCAGCGCCACAATTCGACTCATGTACGATGACTTCTCGGCTTTAGCTTTTAGACGCACTACCTGCGTGTGTCGCGTATCGATCGCACCCCGCGGAACGGTGGGCCTCGGCGATCTCGCGGACGCATTCCAGCTTCTCGTCGCTGAGGTAGCCGTAGCGGTTGATCCACACGCCGTCCGCGGGGCTGTTCCACGCCAGTCGGAAGCGCCGCTCGAAGTCAGTGAGCGGCCCGTATCCGTGGACGAGGGCGTAGACCGGCGCCTTCCCATCGGCCGCGGCGCGGGCCTGCGCGATCTTCCGGAGCTGCGGCCCATCCGGGATTGGGTGCGGGGAGTCCGGGTCCGGGTAGTCATAGTCCGCCAGCGAGGGGAGCGCCGGGCCGTCCGAGAGGTCCAGCAGGTTCACCAGCGCCCGGACCAGCAGCGTCTCGTCCAGGCCCGGGTTGCGCGCCAGGAGCACCTCGCCCCAGAACCGGACCATCAGCCCCCAGTGCATGGTGTACAGCTTGGCGGAGATCGACCCGCAGTGCTGCGCCGCGCCGGCGAAGTCCAGCCCGGTGATAAGCGAGAACGGCGGCATGAAGGCGTTGGCGGAGAGCTCCTTCTCCGGGCCGCCGGCCGTGATCGCTTCCCGCCAGTCGCGGAGGAGATCGGTGGAGAGCGCCGCCTTCAGCCGGAGCCACTCCCACACGCCGGGATGCCGCTGGAAGAGGCGGAGCAGGGCAAACTTCCCGCGGTCCGGAGAGGCCAGCTCTTCCAGGTCTTCATTCCGTAGCCCGCCGTGAAGGAAGCGGTAGAACTCGGCCATCGCCTCCCGGATCGCGCTGAAGTCGAAGCCCCGCACTTCCGCCCAGGCCCGCACCGGCTCGCCGAAGTCCTGGAACGCTTCGTCCAGCTTGTAGCACGGGTACTCCGGCCAGTCTACCCGGAGCCCGTCCACCTCCGGGTAGTGGTCGAACAGGTCTCGCGCATAGGCCCGGTTGTAGGCGCGGATCGCCTCGCTGGCCAGGCTGCCGGTCTCGGCCATCCGCTCCGGAGGGCGACTGCCGTCCGGCAGGCGGGGCACGTCCGCCTCACGGAGCCCGGGCGGCTGAACGGCCCCGACCTGGAAGTACACCTTGAGCCCGCGCTCCCGAGCTGCACGCACGAATTGCCCCACTACCGGGCCGTCTCGCTCGGTGAGGTCGTTTGCCTGACGTGGGCGGTAGGGCGTGTCGTGGTAGAGCTCGGGGTTTGGGCGAAAGCTCGGCCCGCTGCGCACCCACAGCTCCCGCTTACCCCAGAGCGGACGGTCGAAGAGCCGCACGCTGGCGCCGGCATCGGAGGGCGGCTGCCAGCTTCCGTTGGCTTCCGTGCCGGGCGCCGTCACGGTGGGGTTGCACGCTACGGCAGTGGCGCCGGCCCGCTCCAGGTTGCCGAGCACGGCGTCGATCCCTTCGCTGAGAACGAAGTCGGAGAGAACGGTGATTCCCAGGAAACGGCGGGCCATGAGGGTAGGTTTCGGTGACGGAGCAAAGACTTCGGTATCGTTCTCCGCCGGCCGGTGCGGATCATTCCGCAGGCCGGTCATCGCGGCGTGGGGAACGTTTCTGAACCCGAGCCGCACCCAGGCGTCGATATCGTGGATGACTCGTCCCCGACCAGGAACGCCCACATGTCTTTAACCAAGCGCAGCCTGCCTGCAGCAATCCTCGGCCTCGTCGCTGCGCTGCTCGCGCCGGCCTGCGCCGGAGCGCCGGCCCCGGAGCCGCCTACCGAGACGGTGGTCTACAAGAAGGTGGGCGACCGCGAGCTGAAGCTGCTCATCGAGAAGCCGCCGGCATGGAAGGCGTCCGACCGGCGCCCCGCCCTCGTCTTCTTCTTCGGCGGAGGCTGGGTGGGCGGCAACCCGGGGCAGTTCCTCAAGCAGAGCCGGTACCTGGCCTCGCGGGGGATGGTGGGCGTGCGCGTCGAGTACCGCACCATCCCGAAAGGCGACACCGGTCCGCCCACGCTCCCCTGTGCGGACGCGAAGTCCGCGCTCCGCTACGTGCGCTCCCATACCGCGGAGCTGGGCATCGATCCCCAGCGCATCGGCGCCGCGGGCGGCTCGGCCGGCGGGCACCTGGCCGCGTTCACCGGCCTGGTGGAGGGGCTGGATGACCCGCAAGACGATCGTGCCGTCTCCTGCAAGCCGGACGCGCTCGTGCTGTTTAACCCCGTTTTCAACAACGGCCCCGGCGAATGGGGGCACGCGCGGGTGGGCGATCGGTTCAAGGAGTTCTCTCCCGCCCACAACCTCCGCAAGGGGGCTCCGCCCACCATCGTCTTCCTCGGCAGCGCGGACAAGCTGATCCCGGTGCGGGTGCTCCAGGAGTTCGCGGCCGGGATGAAGGAGGTGGGGGCGCGCTGTGACGCGCACGTCTATCCGGACGCGGGACATGGCTTCTTCAACCGCGACCCGCACTTCACCCGCACGTTGATCGAGGCGGACCGGTTCCTTGCATCGCTCGGCTGGCTGCAGGGCCCGCCCACCCTCTCGGAGCAAAACCCATGAGGCACCTGTTCCTAACCCTGGCGCTCTGCACCCTCGGCGCCGCCGCGGCGCAGTCCACCGCCCAGGAGGCGAAAGCCAACCGCCCCAACGTGCTGTTCATCTCCGTCGACGACCTGCGGCCGGAGCTCGGCTGCTACGGCAACCCGGTGGTGAAGACCCCCAATATCGACCGCCTGGCCAGCCGCGGGACCCTGTTCAGCCGCGCCTACTGCCAGCAAGCGGTGTGCAGCCCGTCTCGCACCTCGCTGATGACCGGCCGCCGCCCCGACGCGACCCAGGTCTACGACCTGGAGACGCACTTCCGCGTGGCCCTGCCGGACACGGTGACGCTGCCCCAGCACTTCAAAGCCAACGGCTATCACTGCGCCGCGCTCAACAAGATCTACCATCACGGCTTCGAGGACGGGCGCTCCTGGAGCGAGCCGCACTGGTACCCCAACGGGCAGACGGTGGACACGGACCCGGTCGACTGGACGAAGCGCGTCGTCAAGCGAGTGGGGCCGGGAACCCGCGAGTTCGAACAGGGCCCGCCTCCGGCGGACAACGACAAGGCCGCCGGCGTGAAGCCCGGCACCCCGCAGAAAGCCCTGGCGTTCCAGGCTAGCCCGAAGAGCGACGACGAGCTGCCGGACGGCTTCACCGCCGCCGAGGCGGTGCGGCGGCTGCACGAGCTGAAGTCGAAGGGCCAGCCGTTCTTCCTGGCGGTGGGGTTCCTGAAGCCGCACCTGCCGTTCGTGTCACCGAAGAAGTACTGGGACCTGTACGACCCGGACAAGATCCCGGCCCCCACCACGGACCAGCTCCCGGACGGCGCGCCCGCCTTCGCGGGCCACACCAACGGGGAGCTGCACAGCTACGGCAACATTCCCCCGGGGAACCCGGTACCCGCGGAGCTCGCCAAGCAGCTCCGCCACGGCTACTACGCCGCCGTCAGCTACACGGATGCTCAGGTCGGCCGGCTCCTGGACGCGCTGGAGAAGGAAGGCCTTGCGCGCAACACCGTGGTCGTGCTCTGGGGAGATCACGGCTGGCAGCTCGGGGAGCACGGCCTGTGGCAGAAGCACACCAACTTCGAGCTCGCCACCCGCGCGCCGCTGATCCTCAGCGCGCCGCGGCAGGAGGCCGCCGGGAAGAAGTGCGAGGCGCCCGTGGAGTTCGTGGACATCTACCCGACCCTGGCAGACGCCTGCGGTCTCCCGATCCCGGCCGGCCTGGACGGCAAGAGCCTGAAGCCGCTGCTGGACAACCCCGCTTCCGTACCGCCGGGAAAGGTGGCCATCAGCCAGTACCCGCGCGGCGGGGCGCAAACCGGCAACCGGCAGCTCATGGGCTACAGCATCCGCGACTCGCGCTGGCGCCTCACCCTCTGGCGAGATCGCAAGACCCAGGAGATCGCCGCCACGGAGCTGTATGACGAACTGAACGATCCCGCCGAGACCGTGAACGTGGCGGATCGCCCGGAGCACCGGAAGACGATCGAGTCCCTATCCCGGCACCTCCCGCCGCCGGTAGCGCTGGCCGCCGCTCCGGCAAAGCCCGTCCCGGCGAAGCCGAAGATCGACCGGGAAGCGCTCTTCCAGCGGAAGGACCGGAATGGCGACGGGAAGCTGACCCGGGAAGAGTTCCTCGCCAACCAGCCGGACCCCGAGGCCGCCAAGGGCCGCTGGGACACCTGGGACCTGGACAAGGACGGCTTCCTCTCCCGCGACGAGTTCGTGTTCCAGGGGCAGAAGAAGCCCGGGTCGAAGTGACCGGAGCCGCCCTCGCCATCCTGGTTGCTGCCGTTCCTACCGCGTGAGGTCTCCCCGCCTTGGTAAAGAACGGAAGA
>JAJFMS010000295.1 GCA_020696885.1 Armatimonadota bacterium
TAACCAGCGCGAGCACCGGGAACGCGCCGCGCACGACCACCGGATCCGGGTGAGTGCGAAGCCGGACTGCGGCGAACAGCGCCAGGAGCCCGAGCAGGATGGCGTAGGCATGACCGAGACGGCTGAGGCGGCGGACGAAGTCGTTGTAATGCCCGAAGGCCGGCGGCGGGGGCAGCGGACCGTCGAACGCGTAGCCGCCCATCAACTGCCCCACCACCATACTCGCCAGCACCAGGCCCCAACCCCAGCGCTCTAGCGGCGTGCCGTTCCGGAACGCGAGCCAGACCGCCACCCCCGCGCCGAACAGCACCGCGTCTGCGGGAAGCCACAGGAGGTACTTGAGCGGCAGCGGGCCGAGCGCCGCGATGGTGAGGATCAGCGGCATTCCGGCCGCGCCCACCGCCAGGGCTGGACCGCCCCATTTTGCCGCGCCCTTCTCGGGCGGGAAACCGGCGAGGTGCTGGAGCAGGATCGTCTGGAGCGGCAGCGCGATGGCGGCCACGCCGGCCAGCCGTAGCATCCGGAGGCGGACGCCGTCCTCGGCGCCCAGATGGGGCGGGAACAGTTCCGGCCGCAGCAACACCACGGCTGCTCCGGCGTCCAGCGTCATCCCGAAGACGAGGGTCCAGAGAGCCGCCCGGACGAGGCCCGGCGCCTCCGCCCGGCCCGCGGCCACGGCCAGCGCCCCAAAGCCGGCCAGGTTGAGGAGCGCACCGCCCGCCACGAGCCATGTGCCTTCGGGGCGAACGAGCTGCAGCGGGTAACCAACCGCGGTGAGCAGCGCGCCCGCCGCGGTGAGCAGCCGGGCGGCCCCTGCCGTGCGGTGTTGGAGCAGGCCCGGCGACAGCACGAGCTGCACGAGGAGCTGGAGGAACCCCATCCCCAGTACCACCGCCTGCGCCAGGCGGGCGGCGGTGCGCAGGCTGCCGGCCAGCAGGGCCGGGTCCCGCACCTCCAGCGCCCACGGGTCCAACGCCGCACCCCAGGCGAAGCCGACGGCCAACAGGAGCCAGCCAATCGTTCCATTGAGGTGGGGGCGCATCTGTAAAGAGGTTTACCACAGGGGCGGGAGAAACGGGAGGAAGCAATGCTGCGGCCGAGAGTTCGAGGGAGTGAGCCATGAAGCGGACACGGTATCTGATCGTCGCCGGGTTGGTGGGCGTGCTGGGAGCAGCCGCGCTGGTCGCGCCGGCGCGCGGTGCGGAGAAGCCGCTGGTCCTCCCGCTCTGGCCGGGCGAGGCGCCCTCGGAGAAGGGGCCGATCGCGGCGGAAGCCGACCTGACCAAAGACTCGGACAACCTGATCGCGGGGAAGCGGCTGATCCGGCTGGGCAACGTCTCGAAGCCGACCCTGGAGATCTACCGTCCCGCGAAGGAGAAGGACACCGGGACTTCCGTCATCATCGCGCCGGGCGGCGGCTACCACATCCTGGCCTGGGACCTGGAAGGCACGGAAGTGGCCGAGTGGCTGAACACCCTCGGGGTTACCGGCATCGTGCTCAAATACCGCGTGCCGCGCCGGCCCGGCGCTGCCCCCGGCGAGCCACCGCTCCAGCCGCTGCAGGACGCCCAGCGGGCGCTGAGCCTGGTCCGCAGCAAGGCGAAGGAATGGAACCTGGACCCGGACCGCGTGGGGATGCTCGGCTTCTCTGCGGGCGGGCACCTGACCGCCAACGCCGCCACCAACTACGACCGCCGCGCCTACGAGCCGATCGATGCGGCGGACAAGCTCTCCTGCAAGCCGAGCTTCGCGGTGGTGATCTACCCGGGCGGGATGATCAACAAAGAGGGGACAGCCCTGAACCCCGAGATCCGGGTGACGAAGGACACGCCGCCCTGCTTCTTCGCCCACGCCGGCAACGACAACGTGAGCTCGGCGAACAGCGTGCTGATGTACCTCGCGCTCAAGCAGGCCGGGGTCCCGGCCGAGCTGCACGTGTATAACACCGGCGGTCACGGCTACGGCCTGCGCCGCACGGACGAGCCGGTCACCACCTGGCCCCTCCGCTGTGAGGAGTGGCTGCGAAAGCAGGGTCTGTTAAAGCGCTGATGGCTCCTCTCGCCGCTGGTTTGAGTGCCCCTGACGTCGCTGCCGGAGACAGGAAGTTGAATAGGGCGGAGCCATGATTCGCGAGATCGTCACCATCGCGGCGCTGCTGCTCCTGGCGGCGCTGCTGGAGGCCGGCGGGGATGCGCTGATCCGCTTCGGCCTGCGCGGCGCGAAGTGGGGCCTGTGGGCGGGCGCGGTGGCCCTGGTGGTCTACGGCTTCGTGGTCAACCTGGCCCGCTGGGACTTCGGGCGGCTGATGGGCGTGTACATCGCCATCTTCTTCGTGGTGTCGCAGGCGCTGGCGGTGGTGGTGTTCCGGGAGAAACTCCACGCACCCTCACTGCTCGGCGGCGCGTTGATCATTGCGGGCGGGCTGGTGCTCACCTTCTGGGTGCCCGCCGCGAAGTAGGGAGTGTGGGAGTGTGGGAACAGTGCGGATCGCGGCCATAGGGCCGCACCCCCAGCCCACTACTCCATTACTCCACCACTCCAGCCTCCCGCTCCGGTGCGACTGCTTCCCGCTGGTTCCGGCTCCATGCCAGGATAGGAGTTAACGACATGCTCGCGTTCCGTGATTTCGTGCCGCGCCAGCTCCAGGCGCCGCGCCTCGGCCTCAGCGCCAAGGCGCTCCAGGGAGAGTTCGAGAGCCTGGAGTCCGCCCTTGCCGCTGCCAACGCCTGGCTGGCCGGGGCCGGCGTGGAGGTGGTGAACGTGGAGACCGTGGTCCTCCCGAACCTCTGGAACAACTGGGAGGAGGGCAGCCAGGACCCGGTGCTCGGCGGCTCCTCCGGCGCCATGTACTGGCACCAGTTCATCCGGGTGTGGTACCGGGGATAGCATAACCATAGTGCGAGGGCAGGACTCGTATTGCCAACGACCTGACGGAATGCGTACACTGACAAACGACGAGATCTCTTGACCGTGAGGACCCACCCCGTGCGCATTCAGGAAGCGCGAGGAACCATCGCGCGTGTAGTACGGAAAGTACCGATAGGCGAGGAGCCGTCGGACTTCGACTTTTGGCAGGCGCAGCCGTACCAGGCACGCCTGGAGGCGCTCGAAGCGATCCGTCAGGAATACCACCGGTGGCAGTATGATCCTGAGTCCAGACTTCAGAGACTTTATCGGATCGTTAGAAGATAACGGAGTCCGTTACCTCGTTGTGGGCGGTTATGCCGTGGCGTTTCACGGACACCCGCGTTACACCAAGGACATCGATATCTGGATCGAGCGCGAGGAGGTAAACGCCCAGCGGATTGTCCTCGCACTTGAGTGCGTTCGGCTTTGGGGGCCTGGGGATCTCCACCGATGACTTTCTTGTCGATGATCAGATTGTCCAGCTTGGCCAACCACCACATCGGATCGATCTTTTGACCTCAGTTCCCGGTGTCGATTTCGAAATCTGCTATACCGGGCGCATTGAGGTGATCGTAGAAGGGCTGGTCGTGCGGTTCATCAGTCTTGAAGACTTGCGCCAAGCGAAGCGCGCTTCAGGACGCTACCAGGATCTCGCTGATCTGGAGAACCTACAGTAAGTCAAGATGCGCCCCTACGGCGGGGCGGCGATCCCGAAGCAGCGATCCGGCTTGTTTCGGCGCTTGGCAGGAGCCGTGATCGGTCGGGATGGCCACGGGAACAAAGGCGGTCCCCGAAACCGCTGCGCTCCCCGCGGCAGACCCTCGCCATAACGGTCCCTTCGTTAGTGCCCCAGCAGCATCACCGCGCCCACGGTGAGGCCCCAGAGGGCGGCGCAGGCCAGCAGGTTCCGGTCTTCGATCAACTCGGAAGAGGGGTCGCCGCCTTTGCCGTGGCGGTGCATCAGGTAGAGGAACCGGAAGATCCCGTAGATCACGAAGGGGATGGTCACCATCAGCAGCGGGCGCTCTTTCGCGGTGGGCGAGAAGAACGTGTAGAGCATGTAGGCCATCAGCGTGGCCGCCGTGACGATGGTGATGAGCTGGTCCAGCAGGCCCACCGTGTACTCTTCCAGGATCTTCCGGTGGCTGCCGGCGTCTTCCAGGGTCACCAGCTCGTTGCGGCGCTTGGCGAGGCCGATGAGCAGCGCTCCCAGCGTGGTGCACACCAGTAGCCAGGGGCTGATCTCCACGGAGATCACGGCCGCGCCGGCCGCGGCGCGCAGCACGTAGCAGCCGGAGAGCGCCATCACGTCCAGCAGCACCATGTGCTTGAGCCAGGCGGTGTAGCTGATGGTGAGCACCAGGTAGGCGCCTGCTACTATCGCGAAGTCTCGGCCTAGTGCCACGGCGCCGGCAAGCCCGGTGATCGCTACGACCACCGCGGTCACGATGGCCGTGGGAATGGCCACCAGACCCGCCGCGATCGGGCGGAACCGCTTCTTGGGATGGTGGCGGTCCTGCTCCACGTCCGCGATGTCGTTGACGAGGTAGATGGAGCTGGAGAGCAGGCAGAACACCAGTACGCCCGCGGCCACGCGCAGCCAGTCCGAAAGCGGGTGCCCGTGGTTCAGGGTGAACAGGATCCCCGCCAGCAGGACGGCGTTCTTCACCCACTGCTTGGGACGGAGGGCGCGGAAGAGGGAGACTATCGGAAGGGTCATCTGAGAGGCGACTTCGATCATGTGAGGTTGACCTCGCTGTCGTCTCCCAACAGGAGGCGGAGCGCTGCCGGGCGGGCGGGGGTGCGGGTGATCCGGACGTTGCGGCCGATGAGGCTGTCTTCGAGGCGCTGTCCGGGCGCCTCGATGCGGCTGCCGTCCAGGATGATGCTGTGCTCCACTTCGGCGCTCTCGATCTGCACGCCGTCGCTGATGCTGGTGTAGGGGCCGACGAACGTGTCCACCAGCCGGCAGCCGGCGCCGATGACGGCCGGGCCACGCACGCTGCTGCGGATTAGCTCCGTGCCCGCCCCGATCTGGACGCGGCCGACTACGCGGCTCTCGTCGTCCAGCGTGCCGTCCACCCGGGTCTCGATCTCGTCGAGTACCACGCGGTTCGCCTCGAGCATGTCGTCCTTCTTGCCGGTGTCCAGCCACCAGCCCTGGTGGACGTGGCTGTGGACCTTGTGCCCGGTGGTGATCAGCATCTGGATGGCGTCCGTGATCTCCAGCTCGCCGCGCCCGGACGGCTGCAGTTTCGGGATGACCTCCAGGATGGCCGGGGAGAAGAGATACACGCCCACCAGCGCCAGGTTGCTCTTGGGCTGCTGCGGCTTCTCTTCCAGGCTCAGGATCCGCCCGTCCGACGCCAGTTCCGCCACGCCGAAGGAGCGCGGGTCGTCCACCGGCTTCAGGAGGATCATCGCGTCCACGTCCAGTGAGTTGAACTCCTCCACGATCGCCTTCACGCCGTGCTGGATGAGGTTGTCGCCCAGGAACATGATGAACGGGTCGTTCCCCAGGAACTCGCGGGCGGTCCAGACCGCGTGCGCCAGCCCCAGCGGCTCCGCCTGGTGGATGAAGGTGAGGTGAGCGTCGAAGCGGGAGCCGTCTCCCAGGGCGCTCATCACCTCCTGCCGGG
>JAJFMS010000296.1 GCA_020696885.1 Armatimonadota bacterium
GACCACTCACCACCGCCACCACCAGGGCGCCTCCAGTCAACGCCAGGCCCAGCAGCGTCAAGGTCAGGCCCATCGCCGGAAGCAGCTCCGGGCAGTCGCTTTTGTGCTTCAAGCCCAGCCGTCCACGAAGAATGGGAATGCCCCGGCTGAGGTACAGCAGACCGAGTGAGAGCAGCAGTAGAGCCAGCATGCGAGGAGTCTCCCGCGGCGTCGAGACAGCGCATCGTCCGTGAGAACCGCATCGCCCACGGCGTAGGCGATGCAGGGGACACCGAAAGACATTCGTTGCGCCGGCGCGCGCGTGCAGTGAGCTCCAGCTCGCCCGGCGGTGGGAGTTACCACACGGGTCACTCGTCGTCGCCAGGCAACCCGGCGGTAGGGCCCGCACCCAGAGTTGCCCGTGTAACCCCGCGTCGCGCGATGACGCGAGCTCTGGCGGTCCGCCTGCAGACTCCGGCAGTTTGCAGGCACGCGGCGCTGTCGGCGCCGGATTACTCCCACTTTCCCGCCAGTTGAAACCTATTTATTCGATATTGCCAGCCAATACTGCTGTAAATGGCAACCAATCAGTAATACTAATTATGTAGACCGTGACCTACTCCGAATGGTTGATAGCGGTGAGTGGCACTTATCTGATACTTCGAAGTGGCCGTTACCCCTGCGGCTCTTCCGGACCCGGCTGTTGGCGATTGCGGGGATCGACACCGGCGAATGGGAGCGCTCGCTCGTTTGTGCTACGGATACCAGGGACAAGGCGCTAGATGACCCCAGAAGCGATACCCAATAGCGGGCCGGCTGTAGGCGCGGAGGCAGCCGATCAGACGCTGGAAGGCCGAGATCTGTCCGGCGCCAATCTGGAGGGTAGCTGCTTCCGGGGCTGGAGCTGCGCCTTCGTCAACCTGGGTAACGCCACGCTCCTGGGGGCGGACCTCCACGGCGCCGACCTGCAGCATGCCAACCTCCGGGCGGCGGAGCTTGGCGGAGCCGACCTCGGAGAGTCGCTGCTGATGTACGCCACACTGGAAGGCGCAGACTTACGCCTGGCCCGCCTGACCGGCGCGAACCTCCGTGGGGCGAACCTCAGGTGGAGCCACCTCGGTGGGGCTGACCTGATCGGCGCCGATCTCACAGACGCCGCGCTGCAGGGCGCCATCGCGGACGAGACGACCACCTGGCCGCTCGGCTTCGATCCGGTACAGGCCGGAGTGTGGATGGCCCGGTAACGGGCACATCCTATTCACTCGGCGCCGGGCTACACTACCTGGTAAGCCCCTGCTGTGCCATCCGGTTACGGAGCGAGTTAACCGCGTGCCGGAGCAGGGACCGCACTGTGACCGGCTGGATCCCCAGGTCCACGGCGATGTCCTCAAACGGGCGCTCGTCGTAGTAGCGCCACACCAGGACTAGCCGCTGTCGGTGGGGAAGCGCCGCGATCGCGGCCGGGAGCGCTTCGAGCACTTCCTGCGCCTGCAGGGTGTCCTCGCAGCCCCGGTCAACGTCCGATCGGCCCCCGAGCATCCCTTCCAGTAGCTCGGGCTCGAGGTGAACGTAGCGGCTCTCACCGCGCCAATAGTCCCGCACGTAGTTAAAGACGCGCTGGGAGAGCATGTGCGTGAGATAGGCCGCGATCGGAATTCCCCGTTCCAGATCGTAGCTATCCACCAGCAGGCGGAACTGGTAGTAGATCTCCCCTCGCAGATCCTTACGGAGTTCCGGGGTCGTTCCATACCGGCGCATCAAACTGCCCACCAGGGGTCGGAACTGCTCGAACAGTTCCTTGGGGCAGTGCTCAACAGGGGAGTCGCAGTTTCCCGCAGGCTTGGAATACTCCCTTCCCGGGGTATTCTGAGCATGGGCCAACGAAGGGTCGATTACAGTAGTGACGAGGCGTTCCGGAGCGCGTTCCATAGGTCGATACTTCTTGAGGTCCGGGCCGTTTGACAGCCGGTGGTGCAATATCCGGAGGTCCGTAGGGAGACATCGCGTGGTGATCCCGCTCTGGATCACGACGCGCACTAGCAAGAGCCATTCCGTTCATTAGTTGGGATCACACTTTGGTGACCGGATGCTTTCTCGAAGGTCCCTACCCTTTCGGCTCATCACACTCATTGGGGTGCCGTTCCGCGTCGGGCGACGATCCTGAGATTGGCGCCTGAAGTACCGTGCGATACTTTGCGAAAGGGAACGGGAGTGTGACGGAACATCCACCCTCATTGTGGCTGGCGCCGACGTCAAACACAAGGGGAGATGAGGATTACATTCCCCCGTCCACTGAATGGCGGACGGGGATCCATCCGTAAGGCTGATAAAGGTCGGAACGAACACTACTAATGTTCGAGATTGTGGCACCGACGTGCAACTCGCGTAGCGCATCATAACAGACGCGCAACCCGCGCAGTGCATCACGGCAGAAACGTGTTCGGCAACCGGACCAGCTTCGCTGTGCGACGGGTTTTGGGTTGTGTGTCACCCAGTGTCACTGCTATTTGCGGCACAACCACTTGGAGGTTCAGCGATCGCTTGATTGTTCAGCAACAATTCGTCTGCCTAGCAAAAGCCCGTCTTTCCAGCAATAACTCGTCTGCCTAGCAACCTCCGATTCCACTCGCCTGGTCGGTTAGTTCACTCCTTCGCCGAACCGCCGGATTCCGCCGCCCACCGCTGCCGGCACCGGGGTGGGGTTACCAGGCGTGCCCGGCTCCGGCGAAAGTAGGAGTGATTGGACCCAAGGCTGGGTATAGCCTCTCTGGTAGCTTCCCAATGGACCATCGCGTCACCAATTTCGGCCAGCCACACTCCGAGTGCCAGAAAATAAATTGCACGCTTCCACCACTAGGGATAAGTTCGATTAGTGAGAGCGCTGGAACTTGTGCTGCCCCTATCCGTCCATGGAGTGCAGCCCCCATACCACGCGATCGTGCGTCAAATGCGCTTTTCACCCATGACTTCTCTTACATCTGCTACCACCGTCGTCCTCGCGGATGCACGGGAATTGTTCCGGGGCGGGCTGGAAACAGCCATCCGATGTATACCCACGCTCGCCTTGTTGGGGAGCGTGGCCACGCCAGAGGAGGCCCTCGCGCTGTGCCGCGCCGAGAGCGTATCCGTGCTGGTCCTGGGAGAGCTGGCCGGCGTGAAGGATCTGGCGGGGGCCACGGCGTTGATCGCCGACCTGCCTACCGAGACGCGCCCGCTGTTGATCTCCAACCAGGCGAACGGCATCCGAGAGCTGCTCGACACCGGATTCTGGGGGTGTCTGCCGCAGACCGCTTCCGGCACCGAGGTCATTCGAGCGGTGCAAGCGGTGGCCCTGGGTGAGTTCTGGGCGTCGCGCCGGGAGCTCACGCAGCTCCTTCGAGAGCGGCTCTGTGAAGACGTCTACCCGATGCCGAACGGTAACCACGCGGCCACAGAGCTTACGCCGCGCGAAGCGGAAATACTGGAACTGGTGGCGCGTGGTTTTAATAACGATCAGATCGCGGCCACCCTGTATATCGGCCGCAGTACGGTGAAAACCCACTTGCTCCGGAGCTTTCGTAAGCTCGAGGCCGTGGACCGGACGAGTGCCGTTACCATCGCCTTGCGGCGCCGGTTGATCCGGGCGAGAATCGATTAGCGGCCCGTATCGGGTAACGCGGATCGGATCTTCCACGCGCTCACACGCCCACTCGCCCACTCGCCCATCCACGGCCAACTGACCCTCGCAAGCTCGCGCTCGGAGGTGGTCCCGAACCCTCCGGCAGGCGGGACTGGGGTTACCGGGAACCTGGAGACAGCCGCGGGCGACGCTGAAGCAGGTGGGTCATCTCGTCCAGGTTCACCGGCGGGCTGAACAGGTTGCCCTGGCCGCAGTCACAGCGGGCCTGAACGGCAGTCTGGTGCTGCTGAACCGTCTCGATGCATTTGGCGGTGACGCTCACCTGGAGATCCCGCGCGATCGAGCACACGGCCCGGAGGATGGCGGGGTTCCCCATCGACCCATCGACCAGGGAGCGATCCACCTTGAGCGATTGGATCGGCAGGTATTCGAGCAGCCGCAGGGAGCCGAACCGGGCGCCGAAGCTGTCGATCGCCAGTCCCAGGCCCAGCTTTCGCAAGGCGTGCATCCGGCGGAGTGCCAGCCCGGTATTCTCAATCAGCACGGCTTCCGGACACTCCAGGCGCAGGTGTTGGGGAGCCAGCCCGGCGGCGAGCAGGCTGGTTTCGAGCTCCGCCGCCAGCTCCTCGCACTGCAGGTCTTCTTCGGAGAGGTTGATGGTGACCTGGGTCTGCGCGTCCACGATGCCATTAGCAAACCAATGACTCGCCTGGCTGCAGACCTCGCGGTGCACCCACCGGCTTATCACTCGGCCCAGCCCCGCTTGCCGCACGAGCGGAAAGAGCTCTCCCGCTTCGATCAGGCCCCGCTCAGGATGCTGCCACCGCAGCAGCGCCTCCATGCTCCGGATCCGCCCGGTTCCCAGGTCGACCTCGGGTTGATAGAACAAGCAGAGCTGGCCGTCCTCTAACGCCTTTCGGAGCCCGGCCTGCAGGGACGAGCTCTCCCGTTCTTCCGCCCGGGCCGGCTCGTCGAACAGCGCGTAGCATGCCTTTCCGGAGTTCTTGGCCCGGTAGAGCGCCACATCGGCATGGGCCAGCAACTCGGTGGCCTTTAGCTCCGAGGAGGCGCCCAGCGCCAGACCCATGCTCGCGGAGATCGCCACCTCTCGGCCGTCCAGGTGGATCGGCGCGTTCAGCGGGCCCAGCAGGCGTTCCGCGCAGAGCGCGAGGTCGGACAGTAACGAGACTTCCTCAAGCATCACTACGAACTCGTCGCCGCCGATCCGCGCCACGGTGTCCCCGTCTCGCAGCAGCAGTTTCAGGCGGTGGCCGAACTCGCGGAGCACCGCGTCTCCCACCGGGTGGCCGTAGGTATCGTTGATGCGTTTGAAGCCGTCCAGATCCAGCGAGAGCACCCCGATCGGGTTCCGCGGCAGGTCGCGTACCTTCAGCCGGTGCTCCAGGCGCTGCAGCAGCAGCGTGCGGTTAGCGAGCCCGGTGACGGGATCCGTGAATGCCAACTGCGTGAGCTTCTCGAGCTGCTCCTGGTGAGCTGCCAGGTCCCGGAGTACCAGGACGATGGCTTTTCGTGACGAGATCAGTGGCTGGGTCCCGATGCATTCCACCCAACCCCAACCGCCGGTTGCCCCTTGCCGGCAGCGGAGCGTGCAGCGAAGCAGACCGGCCGGGTGGCCGCCGAGGGACCGGAGGCCTTCGGTAAGCTGAGCCACGTCGCCCGGATGAACGAAAGCCGGTAGGCCCAGTGAGGCGACGGTGCGTTGGAGGAGGCGGCCGGCCGCCGGGTTGGCGTAGACCACCACGTGGTCTTCTCCGAGGATCAAGAGCCCGTCCGGGTGCTCTTCGGCCAAGGCACGGAACGGTCCGAACTCGTTATCCGCCGCGTCCGGGTTGTTACCGGAATCGGAGTCGGCCTCCTCACAAAGGTCGACGCTGGGATGCACGGTGGACAT
>JAJFMS010000297.1 GCA_020696885.1 Armatimonadota bacterium
GCTGGCATACTGTAGTCACCACGCCGACCGGTGACTTGCAAGTATGCTCTGCGAACAACCCGAGGCAACGGTCCCACCGGAGGCCGAACCGATGGATTCTCCTTCCCTCTCACGCCGTCAGTGCCTCCACTGGGGCCTCGGCAGCGCCCTTGCCGTTGCGGGACTGGAACCCCACACTTCTCGCGCTGCACCCAGGATTCGGGTGTCTACCGACATTCGGGATCGAGTTCTCGCCTGCCGCGAGGCGATCCTCTCCTCCCAACTCGCGGACGGGGCCGTGATCCAGGTGGGCTATAGCGTGGCGGGCAAGCCGGCCTACGTGGAGCCGTATTTCGCTAACCTGGCCTGCCTCGGCCTCCTGGCGGCCCGGCTGTGCCACCGGGAAGCACGCACGCTGCCGTTCATTCGCCGCTGGCTGGAGTGGTATGCGGACCACCAGGAGCCGGACGGCACTATCCCCCGGTATGACGGCTTCCAGGACGCGAACCGCAACCTGGTCAACTATACCGAGGTCGGCCCGGACTCCCATGACAGTTACGCAGGGTCGTATCTGGCCGTGGCTGCCGCATACACCCGCGCCAGCCACAATCGACCCAGCCGCAAGATCATCCAGGCCTGCCGTCGCTGCATGGGTGTATTGGCCCGCTGCCGCAGCGGAACCGACGGCTTCTACCATACATTGGACCCGGCGCCTTACCCTCCCGACGCCCTCCCGGCCCAGTACCTTCTAGACAATCTAGAGGTCCATCAAGGCCTCGTTGCCGCACGGGTCTACTTCTCTGGGATCCGCGACGTGGCGACCGCTGCGGAAGCCGCCTCGCTCGCGGCGGACCTCGCCAATCGCTTCCACCTCTTCTGGTACCCGCAGCAGGCCCATTTCGTGAGCCTGCTGGCGGACAAAGGCTCCGTCGTGTGGGGCGGTCAGCTCCACCACGTGGAGGAGCTAGCCAACGTCTCCGCGCTCGCGTTTCTCGACCACCTCCGGACGGCCACGCGCACTGGCCTCTGGAACATGCTGATGTCCACACGCGGGGAGTCGATTTGGGCTCGGTTTGAGCTAAAGGACTACACGATGGAAGACCCCACCATCGAACGGGTCTACTTCGCCGCCCTACGCGCGGCGCCACCAAGCGACCAGGAGGCCCTCTTCCAGAAGCTCCTCGCCCGCACGGACAACTGCCTCGGGCGGAGCGCGCTCCTCCAGGGCGGTGGGGACGACTCCGACCCTTATCCGGGCGTCCACCGCTACGGGATGCTGATCCAGGCCCTACTGGCCCAGCCGGACCTGCTGCCGGCCTACCTTCCCAAGGTGCCCCTGGATCCAGCGCAAGCGCCGTGAACCGGTTTCACCCACTGCGAGGCAACTGATCTCACTACATCACTGCAGGCCGATTGTTTACACGCGAATTATCCACTGTTAAATTAACCGCGGTGATGACTGAAGCCCCATAGCTTCCCACCCTGGGAATTGGGGCTTCTCTTTCCGGAGTTTAGTTCGGACTTGAAGTGTTCTTGGGAGAACAAAAGGAGTGCGAGATGGCACGAGAGGGATCCGAGGGACAAGCGGCGCTGCGGGAATGGGGTTTCTTGGCGCTGCGGGTGGCGCTGGGCGGGATCTTCCTGGCGCACGGTGGGCAGAAGCTGTTCGGCTGGTTCGGCGGGCACGGCTGGTCCGGAACCATGCAGTTCTTCACCGGGCAGATGGGAGTGCCGGCACCGGTCGCAGCGCTCGCCATCCTCACGGAGTTCGTCGGTGGGCTGGCCGTGCTGCTGGGCGTCTTCAGCCGCACGGCAGCCCTCGGCCTGGCCGTGGTGATGGTGGTCGCGGCGCTGAAGGTGCATCTCGCGAACGGCTTCTTCCTCGCCACTGCGCCGGGACAGGCCAACGGGATCGAGTACAACATGGCGCTCTTCGCGATGTCACTCTTCGTGGTGCTGGCCGGCCCCGGGCGCTATGCGCTGGCCGGTGACACGGAGTGGGCTCTCGGTCGCGCACTCTCTCTGCGGCCCGGCGCTCGCCGCGCGCTGGAAGCCTGACGCGGACTGCAGCGCCCTGCCGGAAGGACCCGAAATACGGCCCACCGGCAGGGCAAGCAGGCTGAGGCCGGGCAGCAGCAGCACCACCACGCCGCGGATGATCGTAGATCCGTTCATCGCTAACTCCATTTCCGAGCGCCGGGTAGCACCGGCGTCTGGAAATGAACTTACGACCGAATGATTAGGATCGTGTGAGCGTTCGGCCCGGGTGGCTCCGACTCCGTCACGGCGTTTGCCTGGTTGGTGCGCTCGGGTAATAACCGGCCGGAGGCAGTGCACCATGTTCAAGTTTCAGTACCTTGGAGCAGCCCTGCTGGCGCTCGCGGTCGGCGGATGCACCAGCTCGATCTCCGGCGATTCAGGGGCCAGCGGGACCACTCGGCCGGCGGTTCCGGTGATCTCCGGCCCACGCGCGACGGTGGAGGACTACCTCAAGGCCGCTACCAGCGCGGATGGCGCCCGGATGTACGCGCTCATCGCCTCCAGCGAGCGAGACGACGAGAGCCCGCAGACTCTCCGGAAGACCGCCGCGGACCGCTACTCCACCGCCACGAAGTGGGAAGTCCTGAAGACCACCGACAACGGAAGCACCGGCGAGGTGATCGTGGAGGTGAAGGGCGCGAAGGTGGACCCCAACCCCACACGGTTCACCCTTACGCGCGAATCGGGCGAATGGCGCATCGTCGACTCGCCGGAGCTGCACGAGCGCGAGAAGGATGGCGGCATCCACATCAAGCTGTAACACCGAGCCGGCGGGGCACCTCGCCCCGCCGGCTCCGGTTTCCGGGATGACGTTCGGTGGTTTTTGGGACTTCGGACCCACGCAGTCCGAGCCGAGTTAGGACAAACCTGTGTGGGAGCAGGCCCCTATCATGGGCCGCCCCGGGGAGTCCTGATGCGTTTGATATTGCCCGCTGTCCTGGCGCTTGCCCTCTTTGCCACTGCCAGCGCCGCCCAGTCATCCCGCTACTTCACCATCGAGGTGGTGGACGACAAAACCGGCCGCGGCGTGCCGCTGGTGGAACTGCGGACCACCCATGCCGTCCGCTACTACACCGATAGCGCGGGCGTCGCGGCCATCGACGAGCCGTCCCTGGCCGGTCAGAAGGTGTTCTTCTTCGTCGAGAGCCACGGCTACGAGATGGCCGCGGACGGTTTCGGCAATCTCGGGACCGTCCTGGAGCTCAAGCCGGGCGGAAAAGCGACGGTGAATAATCGCCGCCAGAAAATCGCGGAGCGGCTTTACCGGCTCACCGGCGAAGGCGCCTACCGAGACAGCATACTTGTCGGACGGAAATCACCCGTCAAAGAGCCGCTGCTGAACGCGCAGGTCCTCGGTCAGGATAGTGTGCAGAACGTTGTATACCAGGGCAAGCTGTTCTGGATGTGGGGCGACACCAGCCGCCCCAGCTACCCCCTCGGCAACTTCAACATGACCGGCGCCACCTCGCGGCTTCCGGGCAAGGGCGGGCTGGACCCTGCCCGCGGCGTGGACCTGGAGTACTTCAAGTCGGACACCGGGTTCACCCGTGAGATGGCGCCGGTGCCGGGCCCCGGGCCCACCTGGCTGGGTGGTCTGGTTGTACTGCCGGAGGCGGGGAAGGATCGCCTCTACGCCACCTACGTGAAGATCAAGAACCAGCTCGAAACCTACGAGCGCGGCCTGGTCCGCTACAACGACGAGAAGGGCCAGTTCGAGCCGGCAGCGCGCTTCCCGCTGGACATGCCCGTCTTTCCCACCGGCCACACCGCCATCCGCAAAGACGGCGGCGTGGACTACGTCTACTTCGGCGACCCGTTCCCCCTCGTACGGATCCGCGCCGAGGCCGCCGCCCTGCGAGACGCGGCACGCTATGAGGCCTATACCTGCCTACGTGAAGGCTCCCGCGTGGACGCGGGCCAGGTGGATCGCGATGCGGCCGGGGTGGTGCGTTACGCCTGGCGCCTCCGGACCCCGCCGGTGGACCCGGAAGCGCAGGAAGTGCTGATCCGCAAGGGTGTGCTGAAGCGAGAGGAAGCGCTGTTCCGCTTCCGGGACCCGGACGGCGGCAAGCCGGTGGTAATCCACCGCGGCACGGTGACGTGGAATGCCTACCGGAAGCGCTGGATCATGATCGCCACCGAGATCGGCGGGACCTCCCACCTGGGCGAAGTGTGGTATTCGGAGGCCGAGAACCCGCTCGGCCCGTGGGAGTTTGCGCGGAAGATCGCCACGCACCGCCGGTACAGCTTCTACAACCCCGCCCAGCACCCGGAGTTCGATCAGGAAGGCGGACGGCTGATCTACTTCGAGGGGACCTATACCAACTCGTTCTCGGGCAACCCGGACCAGACCCCCCGCTATGATTACAACCAGGTGATGTACCGCCTCGATCTTTCGGATCCGCGGCTCGCACCCACTGCAGCTCGTGCGTCCCGGCCGGAGCGGGTGAAAACGGCTGGATACGAGGGCTTTGTTCGTACGCCATCCGGGCGACCATTCCGCCCCTGGGGCGTGAATTACGGGAACAGCGGCCGCTTGATCGAGGATTACTGGGAGCGAGACTGGAGCACCGTAGAAGCCGACTTCGCCGAAATGCGGGATCTGGGCTACAACACGGTGCGCGTGCATCTCCAGTTGGGCCGGTTCATGGAGTCCCCGACCCGAGCGAATGAGAAGTCATTGGAGCGGCTGGACGCGCTCCTGAGGCTGGCCGAGCGGACCGGGCTCTACCTGGACCTCACCGGCCTGGGTTGCTACCGCCCGTCCGACGTTCCCGCCTGGTACGACGCCCTTTCCGAAGCCGAGCGTTGGTCGGTGCAGGAACGGTTCTGGACCGCCATCGCCCGGCGCGGCGCTTCCAGTACCGCCGTGTTCTGCTACGACCTGATGAACGAGCCGCTGGTACCCGGTGGAGCCCGAAAGCCCGGCGAGTGGTACTCCGGCAAGCTCCTCGGCGGTCTCGACTTTCTCCAGTGGATCACCCTCGACCAGGGCGGCCGCGAGCGGACGGAGATCGCCCGGCAGTGGATCGCCCGGCTCAAGAAGGCGATCCGGGCCGAGGATCCGCACGCGCTCATCACTGTGGGGCTCCTGCCGTCCATCCCGAAGTGGGGTTACTTCTCGGGATTCGACCCGAAGGTCATCGCGCCCGAGCTGGACTTCGTGAGCGTTCACATCTACCCGGAACAAGGCAAGGTGGATGAGGCGGTGGAAACGCTCCGGGGGTTCCGGACCGCGAAGCCGCTCGTTATCGAGGAGACGTTTCCGCTAAGCTGCTCCGCGGAGGAGTTGGAGCAGTTCCTCCTGAAGTCCCGTCCAGTGGCCTCCGGCTGGGTCGGCCACTACGACGGCAGCACGCCGGCGGACTACGGCCAGCGGAAGGCGGCGGGCACGCTCACTGCGCCCGAAACCGTCTGGTTGTCCTGGCTGGATCTTTCCCAGCGGCTGAAGCCGGCCATGGGCATCGAATGACGATCCCCAGTCGGTC
>JAJFMS010000298.1 GCA_020696885.1 Armatimonadota bacterium
CTTCCGATCTCCGATCAGCCGCTGCTGGCCGTATTTCCGCGCCTGCTCCTGCAGGCGGGCTACCTGGTCCGGGTCCGGCTGGGTGGTCGATCCGGCGGCGGTCAACATCAGCCCGCGGAAGTGCATCGTCAGGTCCCGCAGGAGCTGCCGCGGGTCCTTCCCTTCGCTGACCAGCTCCTCGAGGAGCTGGAACGCCTCGGCGCCGTTGCCGGAGAGGATGCACTCCCCCAGCGTGTGGAGGGTGTCCGCCTCGACGGTGCCCAGTACGGTATACACCTCGCGAGCGGTGATCTTTCCGTCGCAGAACGCCAGCACCTGTTCCAGCAGGCTAAGGGCATCTCGCCAGCCGCCGTTAGCTTCCCGCGCGATAAGGCTCAGCGCGGCGTCATCGATCGTGGCGCCTTCCTGCTTCGCCACGTAGGCCACGCGGGTGCGGAGGTCTTCCAGGGAGGCGCGGCGGAACTCGAATCGCTGGCAGCGGGAGACGATGGTGGCCGGAATCTTGTGCGCTTCCGTCGTCGCGAGGATGAAGACCACGTAGTGCGGCGGCTCTTCCAGGGTCTTCAGCAGCGCGTTGAACGCGTCACCGGTGATCTGGTGGGCTTCGTCGATCACGTAGACCTTGAAGCGGCCCTGCGTGGGAGCGTAAGCAACGGTATCCCGGAGGTCCCGGATATCGTCGATGCCGCGGTTGGAGGCCGCGTCGATCTCCTTGATATCCATGTACCGCCCTTCGGCGATCTGGCTGCAGGCGGCGCATTGGTTGCACGGCTCCGAGGTGGGACCGTTCTCGCAGTTGAGCGCCTTGGCCAGGAGGCGGGCGGTGCTGGTTTTGCCGGTGCCGCGGGGGCCGCAGAAGAGGTAGGCGTGCGCCACGCGGTCGCCGCGAATCGCGTTTTGCAGCGTCCGGATGACGTGGTCCTGCCCGGCGACTTCTTCGAAGCTCTGTGAGCGGTATTTGCGGTAGAGCGAGAGGTAGGCCATGGGAACCGTTGGGGTTCGGGGTCCATGCCTGGACGCCGAAAAGGCAAGCCGCCGCGGACGAACGCAAAGAAGAGGAGGACGGGCTGTGCGGCCCGCCCTCCTCTTCGCTAGCTTTGACCGTGCACCCTCCGTCGAACTGTGCCTTGGCGCGGTAACCGGCCAAAACGCTCAGGTCGGGCGTACTGCATCACACCGTCTACCACCTTACCGCTGCTTCCTTCCGGACCTGACGGGGTTCGATAGCTTTCGGCTGTGCAGGACCCAACCCTCGACACGCCTGTCCGGACCAGACCGTCCGGCCCCAGCCCTCGGGAGGGAATTCAGCCCCGCGTAAAGCGGATTTCGGGTTCAGGGCACCGCCGGTTCCCCGCCTAGCACGGCCAAATCGTAATACTTGATGACCGCCCCATTATAGCTGGCATAGTGACTAGTGGCTAGTGGCTGGTGATTAGGAGATGCCTAGCCACCAGCCACTAACTACCGGCCACTAATCAGCCCTTATACAAGAGCTTCTTGCCCTTGGCCGTGATGTCGTCGACCTGGATGGTGGTTGACTTCTCCACGTAGCGCAGCGGGTAGCGCTTGCCGTTGAGGATCCCCGCCCGGCTCTCGTCGATCTTGAGGTCGTCGCCCTTGGCGGTGAGCCCTTCCCCGTTCCAACCGTACCGGTCCTGGATGAAGGCGGCCTGCAGGCGCGGGTTGTAGGTGACCGACAGGGTGTAGGTCTTGCCCTTGAGCGGATAGATCTCCGCCGGGGCGCGGCCCATGTCCGCCGGGTCCCGGTCCAGGTCGAGCGTGTACTTGAACTTGTTCTTGTTCACGGACACGTTCTCCAGCTCCAGGGTGCCGTTGGCCATCTTGTAGTCGAGGCCGTGCCCTTTCGTGTAGTCCGCGATCTCCTCGTAGTTCTCGTCACGGAACATCACGCGCACCCGGGAAAGGTCCAGGGCGTCGATCGTTCCCTCGATCAGCAGCTTCCGGGGGGCGATCCGGGTGACACTGAAGTGCAGGTCCAGGTCCGCGGGCTCCTGCGGGCGCAGCTTGCCGGCGGCCAGCCGCTCCACCTCGTTCACCGCGCGCTGCTGGTCCTTCACCACGCCGCCGTGGTTAGGGAACTCCTGGAGCCACTCCTCCGCCAGCGCGAGGTTGGCTTCCCAGAGGCGCTTCGCCTCCGCGGCGTCCTTGGCGCGCTCCGCGGACGAAGCGAGACGCTCGTTCAGGCGGCGCTTGGTGATGTAGAGGTTGTGCCGGGCGGCCGGCACGTTCGGCCCCGCGGCGCCCATGGCCGGGGCGTTCTTGTCCTCGGCCACGACCTCACGTCCGATGCGGAGGTTCTCCTCCCACTGCCTGATGCACTGATCGATGTCGCCCATCTTCTCGATCGCGTGCGCGAGCTGATGGCGGACGTAGGACGGGGGGATCTTCTTGCCCGTGGTGGTGTGCTTGGTACTGGCGGCCCGGTACGCTTCGACCGACTTGGGATAGATCTTTGTCTTGTCGTAGTGCATGTAGCCCAGCTCGAAGAAGAGGTCGTAGACCGAGCTGTTCTTCTTCGTGCCGTCCTCCAGGAACGCCACGCCGTCCGCGATGAGGCGCTTGTCCATGAAGTTGTAGGCCATGTGCCACGCGCCGGTAGCGAACACGTCCAACTGGTGCGGGTCCATCGTGGTGATCTGCTTGACCATCCGGATGATCGGACGGTACTCGCCGCGGTGGAAGTAGTCGTCCGCCTGCACCCACATCAGGGAAGCCAGCACTTCCCGCACGCCGAGCAGGGTCGGCACGAGGGCTTCGAAGCTGGTGTCCTTCAGGTACTGGCGCGCTTCCATGGCGCGCACGTCCCCGGGATCGACGGCGGACGCGGCGCGCAGGTATTCCATGTGCCCCGGCCGCAGCCCTTCGCTGAGGGCGGCGGTGCCCAGGAAGACCGCCACCATTCCCCCAACGATGCCGAGGCGGGTGCTGTCCGGGAGTTGTCCCCGGCGTTTTGCTGGCGCTTGGGAGCCCATCCTAGACCTCCTTGCGATCGAAGACCAGTACCCCTGCCAGAAGGACCATCAATGCGTAAGCGACACCGTACAGGCTCACCTGGGCGGTGTAGGCCCAGTGATTCACGGCGATCGGAACTTCCGGGTGCACGATGCTCCCCATGATGTTGAAGTCATGGAAGTGCGGCAGCAGGTAGTAGAAACCCTTGGCGATCCAGGGCACGATCGTCAGGCCCTTGGTGCTGTCCTGGCGGGAAGCGAGGGCGGAGACGAGCCACTGGAGGTTGCCCACGATCCAGATGAACGCCGTCAGCGAGAAGTTGACGGTGGGCGTGAGATACAGGGAGAGCGTGGTGGCGATGGCGGTGACGATCACCAACTGGAAGTAGATGACCACCGTGCCTCGCAAGACGAGCAAGACCTCCGTCCCCCCGCGTTGCATCCACTCCCCTACATTAACTGCTTGTTGTGCCTGTCCCATATCTGCCGCCGTGGTGGGCGGCTTGGCGGCCAGAACAAAGAGCACGAGCATCAGCGCGAGGCTCATGAGCCCCACCATGAAGCCGACCGTCATCGCGCCGCCGAGGAACTTGCCCAGGAAGAACTCCCAGCGTTGCACCGGTTTCGATAGGATCGAGTAGATCGTACGGCGCTCGATCTCGTTGGGTATCAAGAAGACTGCGGTCGTGATCGAGATGAGCGCGCCGAAGATCAGGATGATGACAAGCTGCGTGGACTTGAAGATGGTGCTCTGCTCGCGGGCTGTGAAGTAGTTCAGCAGCAGCGCCAGCGTGAGCATGACGAACGCCAGTAGCAGGAAGATAAGCAGAACGCGCTTCCGGAGGCTGTCTCCGAACGTGTTGCGCGCGATGACCCACGTGTTCATTACCCGTTGCCTCTCGTGAGCGTATTCATGGTTCCGATGCGTCGCCCGGGCTGATCCGCCAGGCCGACGGTCTCTACGAAGATCTCTTCCAGCGTCCGCTTCAGCGGCACCACCGAGACGATCTTCCCGCCGCCGTTGCGTACCGCGTCGATCACTCCGTTAACGTCCGTCTCGTCCGCGACGGTCACCACCAGCCGGCCGTCCTGCCGGTCCACCACGGCTCCCGGCACGTTCATGCGTGCCGCCACTGCTTCCGGCACGCCCGTGGCCGTCACCTCGGTGCGCCCCTCGGCCACGAGATCCTCCACCCGTCCCTGCTTGACGAGTTTGCCGTAGTTGAGGATGCAGATGCGGTCGCAGACCAGCTCGACGTCCGACAACTGGTGGCTGCTAAGGAAGATGGTCTTGCCCTGATCCCGCAGCGACTCGATGAGGTTGCGGATCTCGATGTGGGCCACCGGGTCGAGGCCGGAGGTCGGCTCGTCGAAGATGAGGACCTTCGGGTCGTTGATCAGCGCCTGGGCAATGCCGATGCGCTGCGTCATCCCCTTGGAGTACTGCTTGATCTGCTTGGCCTTGTCGTTCCGGAGGCCGACCAGGTCCATCAGGGAGTCCACGCGCTTCGCGCGCTCGGCGCCGTTAAGACCGAAGATCCGCCCGTAGAAATCCAGCAGCTCGCCGCCGGTCAGGTGGTCGTAAAAGTAAGGGTTCTCGGGAAGGTAGCTAACCTGGCGGCGCATCTCCTGGTCGCCCGCGGGAAAACCAAGGACCTCGGCCATCCCCTCGTCGGGGAAGATCAGGCCGAGCAGCATCTTGATCGTGGTGGTCTTACCGGCCCCGTTAGGGCCGAGGAAGCCGAAGATCTCACCTTCTGCGACTTCGATGTCGAGATGATCGACAGCCACCACTTCGCCGCGCTGGAAGAAACGCTTGGTGAGTCCCTCCGCACGTATTGCTTGGGGCATTCGGTTGGGTCCTCTCTACTCGTAGGGAATGATTGCAGCTCGTTGCGGAAGGGGCGACCGGGCCGATGAATATCCGGCAGAGGCCGAGATGGAGGCAGGCGACCCCGAGCACACTTACACAATACGCCCCGGTTTTTCGGCGGAGTTCCTCTAATTCGCAACATGCACGCGGCCCGCGCCCGCCTGAACAGTTCGTTAAAATGCGCGATTTGATAAAAAGGTCTTGCGCTGTCGAAGAGCGTATGCTATGATCCCCCCAGCGTGAAACCTCATTTTCACCTCCTTTCGTAGCGACTACGGCCCGCCGGACTCCCGGCGGGTCATTTTTTTGTGGCGCTGCGCGCGGTGTTGGGTGTTCGGTGTTGGGTGTTCGGCGTAGCGGTGAGAAACAGGGCGGCGGTATTCACCCGGGGTGCCAGGGTGCTCAGGTGCTCGGACAGCAGGCGGGCTGCGCTGCGCTTGGCGCTAGCTTTCTAGCCCCATCGCCCGCCCATCTGACATGCGGGCGGGCGATCGTCCTCGCTGCAGCGCTGCTAAGCCGGCTGGAGCAGCCGGACTCCTGCAGGCTAGCGGAAGGCGTGAGGAAGGACGGGGACGGGCTCCACTACCTCCCCAACACCGAACACCGAACACCGAACACCGAATCCTCCCGCTACGCGGGCGAGATCCGGGAGGCGGCGGTG
>JAJFMS010000299.1 GCA_020696885.1 Armatimonadota bacterium
CCGCCATCGCGGCGCTGGAGGAAGAGAAGAACCGCCTCCTCGCCGAGCTGTACCAGAACCTGACCAGTTGGGACGAGGTGCGCGTGGCGCGCAACCCGAAGCGTCCCTACACGCTGGATTTCATCCGGCTGTTGTTTCAGGACTGGGTAGAGCTGCACGGCGACCGCCTGATGGGCGACGACGCCGCGATGATCGGCGGCGTGGCGCGGCTCGGTGACCGGTGGGTGACCGTGATCGGCCAGCAGAAGGGCCGCGACGCACAGGAGCGGCACAAGCGGAACTTCGGGATGGCCCGGCCCGAGGGGTACCGCAAGGCGCTCCGGCTGATGCAGCTCTCCGAGAAGTTCAACCGTCCGGTGATCTGCCTGGTGGATACCCCGGCCGCGGATCCGTCCGTTCCGAGCGAGGAGCACGGCATCAGCGAGGCGATTGCCCGCAACATCCGGGATATGTTCCTGCTCAAAGTCCCGATCATCATCGCCATCACCGGCGAGGGCGGCAGCGGGGGCGCGCTTGGCATCGGTGTGGGGGACCGCGTGCTGATGCTGCAGCACGCCGTCTACTCGGTCATCCCGCCCGAGGGCTGCGCGGCCATTATCTGGAAGGACGCCCAGCGCGGCTCCGACGCCGCTGATGCCCTGCGTCTAACGGCGCGCCACGCGCATGAGCTGGGAATCATCCACGAGGTGGTGCCGGAGCCGCTGGGAGCCGCGCACCGGGACTTTGACGGCGCCGCCCGCAACCTGCGGGAAGCCCTGGAGCGGAACCTGACCGAAGTAGAGCACCTGGGCGAGCGCGACCGCCTCGATCAACGGTATGCGCACTTCCGGAAGCTGGGGATCTTCGGCACGGCGTGAGGGAAACGAGGAAATGGGGAAATGGGGAAGCGACTTCCCAGCCATCTCCCTCGTTTCCTCATTCCCCAATTTCCCCGCGCAGCCCTACGGCGTCCAGTCCATCTCCGGCGTCACCCGCTCGATGAAGGCGGCGCACAGCCGGGCCGCGTTCTCCAGGTCCGTCAGGGAGAGCATCTCGCACGGGCTATGCATGTAGCGCACGGCCACAGAGATGAGACCGGTCGCCATCCCCGCCTGGTTGAGCTGCATGATGTTGGCGTCTGTCCCCGTTCCGGCGGGGGCCGCCTCGATCTGGATCGGGATGTTCTCCTCGCGCGCAGCGCGCAGCAGCAGCTCGAACACCCGCGGGTTGATGTTGGCGCCCCGGCTCACCACCGGACCGCGGCCCAGCCGGATATCCCCAACCTTGCGCTTGTCGGCGTCTGGATAGTCGGTGCTGTGGCACACGTCCAGCGCGATCCCGATCTGCGGGTTGATGTTAAAGGCGGAAGTACGCGCGCCGCGGAGCCCGATCTCTTCCTGGACGGTCGAGACGCTGTAGACGCCGGCCCCCAGGGTCTTGCCCTGCAGGAGTCGCAGAGTCTCGGCACAGATCCACACCGCCATCCGGTTGTCGAAGCTCTTCGCGGTGGCGTAGTCACCGCAGAGCAGCTCCAGCGTGGCCCGCACGGTGATCGGGTCCCCGATTTCCACCGTCTGCTCCGCTTCCTCGCGTGAGCCGACACCGATGTCGATCCACAGCTTGTAGAGCTCGCTCTTCTTGCGGCGGTCCTCCTCGTCCATCAGGTGGATGGCGCGCTTGCCGATCACCCCGATGACGGGGCCGTTGGCGGTCCAGATCGTCACCCGCTGGCCCACCGCGATCTCCGCATCCCAGCCTCCCACCGGGGCGAAGTAGATGAAGCCGTCGTCATCCAGGTAGCGGACCAGGAACCCGATCTCATCTGCGTGCCCCGCCAGCATTACCCGCGGAGTCGCCTCGCCGTTCACCACCGCGACCGCGTTCCCCAGCACGTCGATGCTGACCGTCGCTCCGTACTCCTCCGCCTGCCGCTTGAAAATCGCCTGGATCGGCTGCTCATACCCGGACGGCCCGCCCGCTTCGACCAGACTACGCAAGAACCCCAGTGACTCGCTTTGCATCCGAACTTTCCTTCTGTTTGTTGTGAAGCCCGCTAAGGGTATCTCAGCATCCCGGAATCCGAATTGCGGTCCGGCGTAAATCAGCATGGAATCCCGGAATCCGGCAACCGATTCTGTATGTATGGACCGCATTGCCAGCTGGGCGGTGCTCGTCCCGCCCGGCGGACCGATAGTATGCTCGACCTAAACCCCCACTCCCACCTCTCTCCCCGCAATGTTCAGCACGTGCCCGGACAGGTATACGACCTGCGGCAGAGCTGGGTCGTTCAAGGCGACTGCCGCAGCGTGCTGGCCGACCTACCGGATGGCTGCGCGGACCTGATCTTCGCGGACCCGCCGTACTTCCTGCAGCTTCAGAACGAGCTGCGGCGCCCAAACAACAGTGTTGTGGATGCGGTCGACGACGAATGGGACCAGTTTACGGATTACAGCGAGTACGACGCGTTCATCCGTTCCTGGCTGCGCGAGTGCCAGCGCGTGTTGAAGAAGACCGGCACGCTCTGGGTGATCGGCACGTACCACAACATCTTCCGGCTGGGCGTGGCCATGCAAGACCTGGGGTTCTGGGTGCTCAACAGCGTGATCTGGGAGAAGCGCAACCCCACGCCGCAGTTCCGCGGGGTGCGCTTTTGCAACGCCCACGAAGAGATGATCTGGGCGACCAAAGGGGAGAAGTACGCCCGCGGCTACACCTTCAACTACCACGAGCTGAAGGAGCTGAACGGCGGCAAGCAGATGCGCAGCGTCTGGCAGTTCCCGATCTGCAACGGCGATGCGCGCAAGAAGGGCGGGGACGGCCGGAAGCTCCACAGCACGGAGAAGCCGCTGCCGCTGCTGGAGCGGATCGTCTTCTCCTGCACGCAGCCCGGCGACCTGGTGATCGACCCGTTCGCCGGCACCGGCACTACCGGCGAAGCCGCGATGCGCCTCGGCCGGCGATACTTCCTGGTGGAGCAGCAGTCGCTCTATATCGAGTACGGCATCGTCCCCCGGCTCTATCACGCGGAGATGCAGTTGGCGGCGAACCGCTCCGAGCTGCCGAAAGCGACGGCGCCCCGGCGCATGCGGCGGGTGGCCCGCAAGCCGCAGGAGACGCAGTAGCCTCTGAGGTGCGGTCCTCGACTGGTTGCCACGGGGTCCCAGTGCCATGCGAGCACGTATCGCCGGCTGCCGTCGCCCCAGTCGATCGACACTGGCGAAGGATCACCGCCCGAGCTAGCCCAAGTGGATTGCGGCACCGTTCCCCGGGGAGCGGTGCACCCACGCATCCCAGTTCCACCACGGACCGCAGCTCCGGAGGCCACGCCCATGGGTTCCCCCACCGTATCGCCTGCTCCACAGCAGCCCTCCTCGCTGAAACGGTACGGACCCTTGGCGGTCCTGGCGATTGCTGCGCTGCTGGTGGCGGCGCGGCTCATGCCGGTGCGCGCCGCGGATGAGCCGTCGCTCCGAGCGGGTGCCGCTCGCGTGGACATCACGCGCACCGAGTCCGGACCGGTAAACGACCCACTCTACGTGAAAGCGCTGGTGCTGAAAGACGACAAAACCACCGCCGTCGTCATCACGGTGGACGCGGTGTCGCTGGGCGAGATCGGCTACATCGGCAACGAGTACCTGGGCAAAGTGCGCGCGGCGCTCCAGAAGGACCTCGGCATCGATCCCGCCCGCGTGGTGATTAACGCCAGCCACTGCCACGGCATCGTGTGCGCGGATGTGGCGGACCGCACCGTGCGCGCCGTCAAAGAGGCGATGCAGGCGCTGGAGCCGGTACGCGTGGGGGCCGGGGTGGGGCACGAGGACCGGATCCAGGAGAACCGCCGCCTGCGTCTGAAAGACGGCCGCGAGGCGGACGTACGCCACGCCTACGCCCTGCCTCCGGACGACCAGGTCCTCGGTGCCGGCCCAGTGGACCCGGAGATCGGCATCCTCCGGCTGGACCGTAAGGACGGCCGCCCGCTAGCCGTGGTCTACAACTTCGCCTGTCATCCGATCCAGGGCGTGCCCGGCGGCGGGAACACCGCGGACCTGGTCGGGTTCGCCTCCCGGGTGATCGAAGACGGCATGGGGGAGGGGACGACCGCCCTCTTCCTCCAGGGCTGCGCCGGGGACATCAACCCCGCGCTGTACAAGGACGTCACCCACCCCCGTGATGCGGAGATCCTGGGCAACATGCTCGGCCTCAGTACGATGCGGGCTGCCAAGCGCATCAAGACCGGGGAGAAGGCCGCGCTGAAGATGGTCCGGGAGAACCTGCAACTCCCCCGGGCGGACTTCGCGCCGCGCATCGCGGCGTTGGAAGCGGAGCAGGGCCGGCTGCTGAAGTCACTCACCGGCACCAGTCTGAACCTGAAGACGTTCGTGCAGCTCCTGGTGAACCACGGCCTCTCCGCGGAGTTCCCTTCGTACTACTCCCACCGCTACCTGCGCGATAAGGAGCTGGGCCGGGACCCGTTCCGGCGCCTGGACGCGGAGAACCGGGCGAATGTGGAGGCGTACCTCAAGAACGTCCAGGCCATGGAAGAGCTGACGAAGGTGCAGACCAACCTCAGCCTCTTGCGGATGCACGCGAAGCAGAACGCCGACGCGGGCGCGAAGCCGCTCGACGTAGAGCTGGTGGGACTGCGGGTGGGAGAGTTCGTGCTCACCACCTTCCCCGGCGAGCTCACCGCACAGATCGGGCTGAACCTGAAGCAAGCCTCGCCGCACCCGCTCACGTTCGTGGCGGGCTACTCCAACGGCTACATCTACTACTCGGCGACCACGGAGCAGCTCAAGAACACCGGCGCCGCGCAAGAAGACTGCGACACCCTGCTCGCGCCGGAATGGCAGCCGCTCTACGAGCGGAAGGCAGCCGAGCTACTCAAGGCGCTGTAACTTGACAGGGGAGCCAGCGCAAGCGTCAGGCTTCCAACTCCTCGAGGGACTTGGCGACCACGGCACGCAGGAACAACGCTTCGCACGCGTCCGCATCGGCCTGCTCGATCCGCGCCGCAAGCGCCTCGGGCAACTCTCCGAACCGGATAGTGAGGGCCTGGCGCGTCAGGCGCCGGGCCTCCGCGACCCTTCCGCGTGTCTCACCGAGGGCCTGGCCGCGAGCCTCACCCTCTGCGATCCAATCGTCGATGATGCTGGCACCTCGAACCATCGGTAACTCCTCTCGGAAAATCGCTTCTACCAGGCTCCGCGATAATCGACGGCTGGCCACGCGCAGCGCCACCGCCAGTAGTTCGGCCTGTTCGTCGGGGCCTACTCCGGCCCCATTGATCAGCGCCACTTCTTCCCGGAGTGTACGCTCCCCAGGATCATCTTCGCACAACACCAGCAGCGGAGCAAGCGGCCACAGCTCCCCAGTGCGAATCCGATCCGCATGCTCCCAGAGACGTAGGGAAGGAAAGCGGAAGCTACTGGACAGGCCGGCCACGGATGCCGAATACTCCTGCGGGAAGCTGGCACGCCGCCCCTTCTCCAGATACACGGCCAGCAACACCACCGGAAGACCAAGCTG
>JAJFMS010000300.1 GCA_020696885.1 Armatimonadota bacterium
GACCCCCGCGGACACCGCCTACTTCGCCGAGCGCGCCCGGCGCTCGTGGGCGCAGTTCATCGCGAACCCGGACGATGAAAACGTGGCGAAGACCAACGACAACGACTGCACCGCGTGCGTTCGTGCTTACACCCAGTGCGCCGGCTGCCCTGCGGGCGGCCCTTACGGGATGGGTGCTTGCTGCTCGGCCGTGACGGTGGGTGCCATCCACAGCGGTATGGCGAATATCGGCTTCGTGGACGGCCACGTGAAGGCGATGCGCGCCAGCCAGGCGGCTGCGCCGTATCTGAACCCGGCGCTTCGCGGCGGCCCGACGGATATGTGGGATCGCCTCTAATCCCCAGGATCCTTCTACGGTGAGAGACGGGGCTGCCGGCAACGGCGGCCCCGTTTTTTCGTGTGCGGGACCTTGAGCCGACAGGCGCTCGTAACTCACTGCAGAGAAGCGTTGGCGCCCGCTGCCCGAGTGGCGCCATGAAGCCGGATAGGATGCCGATGCAAAGCCGTTGGATAAGACCACTGATTACCGGCGCGGTCATGCTGGCGTGGGCCGCAGCGGTGCCGGCGCCCTCGCGGTCCGCATCCACGCTGACCGACCCGATGCGCGTCACCTTCTTTGCGCTGGATCGGGGCGAAGCCACACTGGTGGAGCTTCCGGACCGGAAACATGTGCTCATCGGCGGTGGGGCGCCCGACGAGGGCGCGCGAATCATCCGGGCGCTTACTTCCCGCGGGGTCCGCTCACTGGATCTGGCGGTGGTGCAAACCTGGAAGGAAGGTCATCTGGGAGGGCTCGCTGCCGTTCTGAAGCGGATCACGGCCGCGCAGGTCTACAGCAACGCGCGCTACGCCGACACCCCGTCGGCCGCCGTATTGGCCAAAGTGGTGGACTATACCACCCGCTCCAACCGCACGTACATGCGCTCCCCGGGAATTGGCGAGAGCACCTCGCTGCTGTACAACCCGGTGTGCCGCTTTACCGCCGTCTCGCCGACAGGCCGGATGCTCGCAGAGACCCGGCAAGACGCCAACTGCTCGATGGCGTACGAGATCAGCCGGGAGAAAGTGTCGTTCCTGAGCCTGGGGGACACCACCACCGCCCATCAGAAGGCGTTCTGGGCGGACACCCGGTTCAGGCCCTGGGGGCACATCCTGCAGATCGGCCGGAACGGGGCTGCGAATGCGCTCTTGCCGTCGCTCCTGAAGCCGCTGCGCACCCGTATCGCGGTCATCCCGGTGGCCCGGAAGGCGGGCGCCGTACCTGCGCCCGCGCTCCTGGCTGCGCTGAAGAAAGCAGGAGTGGCGGTGTACCGCACGGACCGGAACGGCAACATCACCATCTCCACGGACGGCAAGTCATTCCAGGTAACTACGGAGCGGTAAGGGTCGGAACGAGCAATGCGTAATCAGTGATGCGTAATGACCCGCGACTAGCAGCGAGAAGTGGTCTTACGCAGCGGCATCCCGGTTTACGTATCATGACCCCTACGGGTGCCTATTTCGGCTCCTGCACCTCGGTATAGGTGTCCAGGCGCGGCTGCTCCAGTACCTGTTCTCGGCCTCCTGGCCAGCGGATCTCCACCCGGTCGATCGACGTAGCAGACCCCACCCCAAAGAGGGCGCGGGTATCCGAGTGGGAGAGGTAGCTGGAACCGCTACGCACCCAGCGGCGCTGCGTGACTCCTCCCGTCATCACGCGCACCTCCGCGCCATAGCCGTTTCGGTTCGATGCGTGGCCTCGCAGGCGGAGCCCCATCCAATGGTGGTTGTTCTCCGTCAGGTTCCGGATCAGTCGTGTCGAGCCGCTGTTCTCACAGAGGAGCAGGTCCGGACGTCCGTCGTTGTCGAAGTCGCCCCACGCGCACCCCCGGCCCACCTGGGCGTCCGCCAGGGGAGCCCCGGCGAGATCGGTAACGTCGGTGTAGGAGCCTTTCCGGTTCTGGAATAGCTGCGGCCGCTCCTTATAGGTGAATGCTTCTCCCTGCATCCCGGCTTGCGGATCCACGTGACCGTTGTAGGTGAAGAGGTCCTCCCAGCCGTCGCGGTCCATGTCCGCGAACACCAGGCCGAAGGTAAGGCGGGACAGGCTTGGCGGCACCAACCCGGTGGTGCGGGCCTCATCCGTATAGGTGGCCGGGCTGCGCGTGAAGAGCGCCAATCCCTCGCCGGCAAAGTTACCGATACAGAACGCCAGGCTCCCATTGTTGGAGGGGTCCGAAATGTCGATGCCCATTCCGGCACGCGGCTCGCCGCTATCGCTTACAGCCACGCCGCGCTCCTGCGCCACCTCGTGGAACCGCTTCCCGCCCTCACTGCGCCACAGGTGATTGGGCACCAGGTCGTTGCTGACGAAGAAGTCGGTCCAACCGTCCTCGTTCTCGTCCACCGGGACCACGCCCAGGCCCTTCCCGGGCACCGCGCCGATCCCGGTGGCCTTGCTGACGTCCGCGAACTTACCGCCCCCGAGGTTACGGTACAGCCGGCTGGGCTGCGGCTGGTACTGGGACGGGCCGCAGTAGGTCCGGACGCCGGACGGCGCTTTGCAGGGCACGTCCGTCTCCGGGGTCCACCGCACGTACTGGCAGGCGAAGAGATCCAGCCGGCCGTCCCGGTCGTAGTCCGTCCAGGCCGCGCTGGTGTGCCAATCCCACCGCGCGCCGCCGCCGAGGCCGGAGCCGGCGGTGGCGTCCTGAAACCGGCCGCTCCCGGTATTCCGGAACAGCCGGTTCGGCCCGAGGCAGGTGACCAGAAGGTCGTCGAAGCCATCCCCGTCGTAGTCGCCCACCGCACAGCCCTGACCGTAGAGCTCCACCGCCAGACCCGCCTCGCGCGTGACGTCCCGGAACGTCCCGTCGCGCTGGTTCCGGTAGAGCGCGCACGTCTTGTTCGCGCGCGGCCGGTCCGGCCAGTTCGAGCTGTTCACCAGAAACAGGTCCAGCCAGCCATCCCGATCGTAATCGATGAAGGCGCCCCCGGGGCCTACGGACTCCGGCATCAGGAGCCGCCCATCCGCACCGGTGTAGTGGGTGAACCGGATCCCCGCTCGGGCTGTGACATCCTCAAACCGGGGCGTTGCCGGCGACGCATTCGCAGGCGCCGGGTTCTCCTGCGTCACGGTAGCGGGCCCGCGCCGGGCCGGGCAGCCTACCAGGGCCAGGGAGAGCACCGAACTGAGCGCGCCGGCAACTCGGAGACGGTAGCTCATTGCCCCGTCCCGGTGGCGCCGTGTTGGCGCAGCCACGCCCGCTCCTCGAACTGGCGCTGGAAGCGGCGGTCGTGGCCGTATAGACCCAGGAGCAGCCGGTGGGGACCGGGATCATCCGGAGCCTGGTGCGTCAGCATCTCCAACTCCCGCGAGGCGTGATGGAGAGCCCCGGTGCGGAGGTGGAAGTCGACCAGGGCTGCCCGGCCTGCGCGGACGTTCCGCAGCTGCCGGATCGGCAGCTCGAGGCGGGTCCGTTCGTCTTCCAGCGCCTGCGCCCGTTTCAACAGCGCGAAGGCCTCCGCGGACCGCTCCTGATCTCCTAACCGGGCGTAGGCGCGTCCCAGGGAGCGAAGCGCATTTCGATAGCGGGGCGCAGCGTCCAGCGCGCGGCGAAGCTGCTCCACCGCCTCCTTGGGCCGTCCGGTCGCCAGCAGCACGTTCCCCAACTCGTAGCGAGCCTCCGGGTAGTTCGAGCGAAGCTCCACCGCCCGGCGCAGGGAGGCTTCGGCCAGCGTTTTCGCGTCGGAGCGCTGCGACCAGAGGCTCAGCGCTTGTCCCAACCGGTAGTGCCGGACTGCGTTGTCCGGTTCCACATTCCGCATTTTCTGGAGCAGCGCCTCCGCGTCCGGATAGCGGGAGAGGCGCTGATACACCGTCACCCGGGCTTCGGACAGGTCCGGCTCGGTAGCCTCCGCGGCCGCAAGCGCGTCTACGGTCTTCAGCGCCGCATGGTAATCGCCCAGCGCATTCTGCAGCCGGAGCCGGTGCCAGAGAATCTGGATGTCGTCGGACTTTTTCCCCAACGTGGTCAGGATCTGCGTGGCGCGCGTGAAATTGCCGGCATCGTAGAGCGCTTCACTGAGGGCTAAACCGAGGGTGCTCTCCGTCGGATCGGCGGCGAACAGCGGGTCCAGCACCCGCACGGCAGCCGGCGCATCGTCCAGGAGTCGCAGGTACCGGGCCTGCGCCAGCGCCGCTTCCTGCGGCTGGTCCAACCGTTCGTGGATGCGGGCGAGATCTCGCTGGATCTCGGCCATCTCCGGCTGGAGCTCCGCGGCCTCCAGCATCGCGGCCCGCGCGGCCCGCAGATCCCGAAGCTGCACCCGGGCCAGGGCGAATTCATACTGGAAGTGCGCGTCGCCCGGCACCGCTACCACTGCCTTTTGAAGCCGCGTTTCCGCCTCCGGCAACCTGGCTTTGTCCCCCGAAAGCCGCATCGCAGCCCCGGAGTAGTAGTTGAGCGTCGGCTCCTCCGGGGAGTGCTGGAGGGCTCGATCCAGGACTTCCGCGGCGCGCACGTACTCTCCGCTGGCGAGCAAGGCGAACCCGTAGTGCGTCAGCCCGTCGCCATGGTCCGAGCTCCCCTCCGCAGCCTGTTTGAAGAACGGCACCGCGCGCTCCGGCTGCCGGGCGTCCAGGTAGATCTGCCCGGCCAGGAGCGCCAGGTCCGCACTCACCCGCGGCAGCTTGTCCAGAATCCGCGCCGCCTCTTCCGGGCGCCCGGACTTCACCAGGAGAGCAGCCTCCCGCACGCGGAAAACCGGTCCCCCGCCGGCAAACGATCGTAGTATCTTGATCCCTTGATCAGTCTGGCCGGTGGCATCCAGGGCGCCGGCCAGGCCCAGGTGGACACCCTGGTCGGCGGGGAACGCCTCCGCGGCGTCCTTCGCCACGTCCAGCGCATCGTGGAAGCGGCCCTCATTGGTGAGCAGCTCGACGAGGGCCTGGCGGGGCTGGGGCGACTCCGGGGAAGCCCGGATCGCGGCCCGGAGCTGATCTTCCTGCGGCGGCGGCTGGTTCTTGGCGGCCTGCTGCGCCGGGACCGCGGAAGGCCGCAGCGAGTAGAGCCACGCGCCGGTTCCGCCCGCAACAATGATGACGGCTGCAATGAAGCCCCAGGCAGCGCGCTGTTGCTTGGTAGGGGAAGGGTCTTTGACCCGCATGCTGGGGACCTTAATCTACGAAAGGGGGAGCAATCTACGGCTTTCTACGCGCGCGGGTGCGCGGAAGTTTCGGCTTCAAAGCGCTCCGGGCACAGTGCCCATCACTCCAAAACGCCACTCCATTGCTCCGGCTTCATTGGTATGCTCCGCATCGGCTAGTAGAAGCCTATCGCAGCCATCGTTTCCTTCGTATCACCAGCACCACGGGCAGTGCGATCACCCCAAAGAGCACCGCCCACGGCGCCAGCGCCACGACGAGCAGCCCGAGCTGCTTGCCGACTTCCCGCATCGCCATGAGGGAGCCGTGGAACGTGCGCCCCGCCTCATCCCCGAATGACGCGCT
>JAJFMS010000301.1 GCA_020696885.1 Armatimonadota bacterium
GAGATCGTCTTCGCGCCCTGGGGCACTCTAGGTAAACCGTATCAGACAGAACGTCCGCAGGGAATCCGCCTGGTTGCGCCGCTGCGGTAGCCGGGAGCGGAGAACCCGCTCCCGGCTTACATTATCGGCAGCTCGCCGCGTTAGAACGCGTGGCCGATGCTGAAGTGGCTGCGGCCGCCTTCTTCGCCGTAGCCGAAGTCAAACCGGATCGGTCCGATCGGCGTGGCCACTCGCAGTCCGAGACCCACCGAAGCGTAGGGCCGGATGCCGTCGTGCTGCTGGAAGTCGGTGCGCAGGCGCTTGGTCTGGAACTGGAACGCGCTGTTGGAGTTGAACGCGTCGCCGACGTCCACGAAGAGCACGCCCACGATGCGGTTGAGTAGCGGCCTGCGGTATTCTACGCTAGCCACGTACATCGTGTTCCCCCAGAACCGGTCTTCCAGGTAGCCGCGGACCGTTTCCGCGCCACCCACGAAGAACTGCTCGAAGAACGGCACGTCGCCGACCACGTGGCCCGCCATCAGGCGCAGCGCGAGCACCGGGATCTTCTGGGACTCCTGCTCTCGCTCCGGCTCCTTGGTCGCTTTCAGCTTCTTCAGGCCGATGTACTTCCGGGTGTCCAGGATGTACTTGTTGAAGAAGCTGGTGGTGAACGACTCGCCGCTCTTCGCATCCAGGGAGGCGTGGCCGATCTCCGTGGAGATCCGGCTGAAGCCGCCGCTGGTGGGGTTGTTGGCGTAGTCCCGCGTGTTCCAGGACCGGCTGAGGTTCCCGGCGATGACGGTGCCGTTCTGGCGCGGGAAGTCCACCTTCTTGCCCAGGTCACGCGTGTTGACGTCGTCGTAGCGCATGCCCACGGTAACCGGGAGCTTGAACGGCCGCCCGAAGCTGAGCGCGCCGCCAAAGCGCCGCTCGAAGTAGCGGTTCTGGTTGGAGTTCTGATTCTGGACGAGGTTCCGCGAGAAACGATAGACCAGCTTGTTGTACAGGTCGATCGTCATCGAGGTCTTGTCTTTGGTCAGCCACGGCTCGAAGAAGCGGAGCTCGATGCTGGGCTTGCCGTCTGTGCCCCAGGTGCCCATCTCGCCGGAGACGCTGACGCCCTGGCCCTTACCGCGGAAGTTCTGGTCCGAAAGCTCCGCCCGGCCGATGAGCCGCTGGCGCGGGCTGTAGCCGGCGCCGACGGACACCTGCCCGGTGCGCTTCTCGGTGAGCTCCCAGGTGATGGTGACGGTGAGGTTCTCCGCCACTTCCACCACCGGGTTGATCGTCTCGAAGAACCCGAGGTTGCCCAGCGTGCGGTAGTCTCGCTGGAGCTGCTGCACGTTGTAGAGGGCGTTCGGCTGCAGGGCGAGCTCGCGCTTGACCACGTAGTTCTTGGTCTTGTGCTGCTCTTCCGTCCGGATGACGTTGTCCTGCTTGTCCTTGATTTCCCGGACCGGCCACTTGATGTTGACGGCGCCGACCTTCAGCTCCTGGACTTCCAGCCGCAGGATGCCGCGCTCCAGGAAGTCCGCCGAGTCCAGGTTGTGGATGAACCGCACCTGATAGCCCTTGTCGGTGTAGAGCTTGCCCAGGCCGGACACGTCCGCTTCCCAGTTCACCCGGTTGAAGGTCTTCCCCACCACCGTGTTCTTGACGGCGGCGCGGAGCTGCTCCTGGGTGAAGATGCTGCTGCCGGTGATCTCGAACTCTTTGACTTCGGGGAATTCGGAGACGACGAAGACCACGCGCACGCCGTTGCCGGCGGGCTGGCGGAGGACGGCGACGTCCCGGAACCAGCCGAGGTTAAGGATCTGAACGCGGTCCCCTTCAAGGCGCTCCAGCGATACCTCGTCGCCGACCTTCGTATTGAGGGCCGTGAGGATCGCCGGCTGGTTGATCTTCTGGTTACCGCGAATCTCGATCTCGGTAACTCGAAGCGCCTGCGCCAGGGCGGGCGTCAGCGTGATCGCGAGCACGAGCGCCAGCCAGAAGGCGAACGTCCGCGCGCCGCGGATCGGAAAGGTCATGAAATCTCGCTCCTCCCCTTGATAGCCAGTGCTTGTTTAGCTTCGTATTATACGTCGTAACGGGGCGACGGCGGAAACCTGGCTTGGCGCCTAGCTCCGCAGGTAAGCGTCTACCTTACGTCGCAGCATCAGCCGGCCGCGGTGGATGCGTGTTTTCACCGCTTCCAGGCTGAGTTTGGTGATCTGGGCGATCTGCTGGTAGGACATCCCCTGGAGATCGCAAAGCACGATCACCGTGCGGTACTCGTCCGGCAGCGATTGAATCGCCTTCAGGACGTACCGGTAGGTCTCGTTGCGGATGAGCACTTCCTGGGGCGACTGCTCCCAGTCCGGAATCTCCAACGGGCGGACCGAGTCGTCCTGCCCGCCGTTCGGCGCATCGAGTGAGGGTCCCTCCACCGTACGCCGTCGATCGCGCTGGCGGAACCGGTTCTTACACTGGTTCAGCGCGATCTGGCACAACCACGTGTGGATCTTACACTCCCCCCGGAAGGTGGGAAAGCTCTTGTACGCGTTCAGGAACGTCTCCTGGGTGAGATCCTCCGCCTCCTCGCGGTCGCTGATGTGCCGCAGGATGAGGTTGAAGATCTTCTTCTCGTACTTGGCGACGATCTCTTCGAAACTGAGCGCGCGGTCTTCGTCGTCAGAGATCACGGTAGTGCTGAGGGGCGGCGGTGGGGTCGGCTCCGGGTCGGTACGCAGTCGCGGACCAACCAGAGTGGCTTCTCCGGTTCCAGGCACACAGTCGGCAGGCAGCTGCCGCTGATTTGCTGATCGATCTGCTGCGCCCATTCGTTAATGCGACCGGAATCCCCGGCCTAACGCACATCCCTTGTGCGGATCACACTCCCGGCGCGGTGGCTGCGCCGGCTAGCCGTTGGCCGGCTCAAAACGACTTCGTGCCGCTGAAGAAGAGCACTCTTCTGCCGGACGGGTCCTCCTGGCGGTAACCGACGCGGAGCTGCGGAGTGATCCGGTAGTACACCTCGAACTGCCGCTGGCTGTTTACGTTGCCGAACTCCTGGGTGACGGTGCCGTAGACAGGACCAAAGAGCCGCTTTCCCAGCCGCACGCGAAGAGGCTGTGTGATCCCCAGGTCGAGGGAGAGTGTGTTCAGTCCGAGCGCCGACTGTAACACGTCTTCGATGCGACCAGCCAGCGCAGACGTCACGTTGACGGCGAAAGCCTGCTCGATCTGCCCCCTAAGTGCCTCTACTACATTAGCTCCACTACCACTGAATCCTTCCACTCCAAACTGTTGTCGAATTAATGCCTCAATTTCACGGCTCGGCAATGGGGGGTCGGTGCGCACGGTGAGCGTGAGCCCGGTGTCGGATCCCACGGCCAGGCCGCTGGCTACACCGGCCTGGCGTAGCCCCACGTCCCCGCCTCCGCTGCCCGGAGCGCCGCGAATTTCGAAGGTCGTATCGTAATACTCGGCTTCTTCCGCCGCGGCCCGCTGCACCCGGATCGACGTGGTGGCGGCAATGTCCACGTAGATCGGCGGCGGCGGCGCCACGCCCAGCTCGCGGGAGCGCCGGTCGTAGGCCACCCGGATCACGCCCTCGGCGTTGCGCAGACGCAGCCCGGAGAGCAGGAACGAGCCCCGCGTCACGGCCAGATCGCCCGCAATCATCGGCTCGCGGATGGTGTTGGAAGCCAGGAGCGAGCCGTCCACCTTCAGGCGGAGCTGCGGGTTCCGGAGCCAGACGTCGTCTCCGGTGAAGAGCCGCACGTTCACGCGGGCGTCCAGCGGCACCGTCTTTTCTTCCGGCGTGCCGCGCTCTTCATAGACGAGCTGGAGCGTGGACTTGTCCAGGCGCACCCCGCCTTCGATGCTGGGGTGCGGCCACTCGCCCCGCACCAGCAATGGCCGGGATTGGCCGGCCGCGGCCTGGCTGACGGTGTCCAGGGTGCCGGTAAACTGGGAGCCGGTGAACGCTTCGCCCAGCACGGAGCCGAGCTGCTTCTCCACCACGCGGAATCCGGTCACCGCCAGGCTCAGGTCGAGGCTGGGGGTCGGCTGGCCGTTGATCCCCCGCGCCAGGCGCACGGTGCCGCCGCCCTTGAACTCCCCGCCCTGCGTGCTCTTGCCCCGGAACTCCGCCACGCGCACCAGGTCTCCGGCCAGCTCCAGCCGGACGTTGAAGTCCTGGATGGCGGTCTGCATGCCGTCGATGCGGAGCGAGGCGCCGGTAAGGCTGATGCCGCCCGCGTTGCGAGGCTGGACCCCGGTGCCGCCCAGGGTCATCTCGCCCTTCATACGCCCTTCGGTGGCCGCCACCTGCCGGAACGTCCCCACCAGCGACCGGACGCGCTCCGAGACCTGCCCGCCGCTGGACCGGGCATACTCCTCGGCGTCCGTCGCGAGCCGGGAGAAGACCTTGAGCGACTGCTCGGGAATCTCCACGCTAAGCCGCCGGGCGGCGGTCCGCGGGATCTCCAGCTCGGGCCAGGAGAGCGGGAGCGATCCGGAGAGCAGCAGCGTGGCGACTTCCTCCCCTTCCAGGCGTTTCGTGACCTGCGCCTGCGTTACCTGGAGCTGGTCCTTTGCGCCGTCGTACTCCCCGGAAGCCAGGCGGAACTGGTCGAACGGAATCCCGTTTAGCACCGGGCGCTCCACGTCCACCGAGAAGCGCGCGTGCGGCTCCTGATCGGTGCCGGTGACCTCCGCCTGGAACTCCAGCAGGCCGTCCAGCGGCTGGAACTGGGCCAGTCGCTCCCGCAGGTCCGCGATCGGGAGGCGGGAAAGGGACCGGAGCGGAACCGCCACGGCCTTGCCGGTCATCCGCACCTCGCCGGGCTTGCCGTCGATGCCGCGGATCCGGTAGCCGGTGAGCGTCACCAGCGCCCCGCCTTCTTGGTGGAGGCGGGCCTCGCGGAGCTCCAGCCGCTCGCCCTGCAGGGTGGCGGCTACGGTCAACTGCGTCGGGGCCTGCTCGGAGCCCGGCGGCGATACCAGGTTCGGAACCCGGAGCGTGGCTTCGACGGCGGGCGAAACGGTGCGCGCCAGCAGCACTCGCGCCGCCTCATCCGCCGTGGTGAAGGGGGCCGGACCGCCAACCACGCCGAGGGTGGCGGTGATGTCCCCGCCTACCGGCACGCGCCATAGTGCCAGCGTCTCCCGCACCTGGTCGGCTTCCGGGCGGCGGTAATAGGGGCTATCCTCCACGAGCTGCCGGGCGACGCTAATCGGCAGCCGTTCAACGCGCACCACGCCCGCCACCCGCTGCGCAAGCGGCCACTCCTTGGCGGCCGGATCCAGCAGGATCGCCAGGGAGGGCGCGGTGACGCGGCCGGAGCCGACGCGGCCCGCAAGCCCGGTGACCACCACCGCCTTGGGCGACCAGGCGACCCGGAACGGCTCCACCTCCACGGCGCGCTCGTTCAACAACAGGTCGCCCAGCTCCACCCGGCCGTCCACCCGGAGGTCTTCCAGGTCGCCCACGATGGTGGCGGTGGCCGTGCGCAGGTT
>JAJFMS010000302.1 GCA_020696885.1 Armatimonadota bacterium
GGGAGTAGTGGAGTAGTGGGGAGTAGTGGAGTAGTGGGGAGTAGTGGAGTGGTGGAGTGGTGGAGTGGTGGGGAAACGCGGCCGAACGGCCGCACCGGCAGCCCATTACTCCAACACTCCATCACTCCATCACTCCATTACTCCGGCACTGTTAACGCGCCGGCGTGCTGGGGCTACACGCGGCTTCTCAAGTACTCGACGCTGGCGCCGAACTGCTCCAGCTCCCAGGCGGACAGTACTTCGCCGGTAGCCTCTTGCTCGAACGGGGTGCGCCACTCTTCGTCCGTGGGCCGGAGGTGCCGCCAGATGACGTCGAGCGCCGGCAGCACGTCCCGGGTATCCCGGGGCGCGTACTCGTCCCACCAGGAGGGCTCCAGGAACGGGATCAGCCGGGCCTGGAGTGCGGCCATCTCGATGCTGCGCGTGATCGGCCACTCCTGCGCCGCGAAGATCCGGAACAGCGCGGGGAAGTCCACCACGCCCTCCCCCAGCGCGCACCGCGCCAGCCGGCAGCCGTTGGGCGCGGGGTGGATCCGGTAGTCTTTCAGGTGCGCATGCCGGAGGTAGGGCGCCAGCCGCTCGGCAAACGCGATCGGCTCCTCCATCACCGCCAGCGGGTTGGCGCAGTCCAGGGTGATGCCCAGGTACCGGCTCTCGAAGCGGCGGCAGAGCGCCAGGAGGTCGCTCGAGTCGGCGTCCTGGTGGTTCTCCACGGCGATGGCGATGCCCAGGCGCTCGGCAAGCGGCACCACCTGCTCCAGCTCCCCGGCACAGCGTTCGAGGTGTGCCTTCCAACCGCCGGGAAAGCCCCGGCGGTCGCCGCAGAGGATGCCGCTGAGGGTGCAGCGCACTACCGGAGACCGCAGTCGGGAGGCGATCTCCAGGGCGCCGCGGAGCTCGTCCGCGCTCACCTGCCCCGCGGCCATCACGAACCCTAGTCCCCCCTCCTGCGCCCGCCCGTAGAGCGCGTCGAGCGCTTCCGGGTGCAACTCGCCGAGCAGGTTCGCCGGCAGCTCCACGTGAGAGAGCCCGGCGCCGGCCGCCAGCGCCAGGATACCGTCTGCCGTCAGGGGCTGCGGATGGGCGCGCTCCGTGCCGGCCCAGGTGAGGCCGCAGGTGTAGGTGAGGCCGAAGACACAGAGGCCGACCGGAAGCCGGCCGGCAGCGGGCGGAATGGACACGGGCGCTACTCCTCCGGGATAAACGGGGTACCGGGCTCCACGCTCTCGCGCAGGATGTCCTCGATCTCGGCGATCCGCGCCATGGCCACGTCCGGGTTCCCCAGCACGCGCGGGGAGGTGAGCCGCCCGCCGCACTCCGGACAGGTGAGCCCGCCGCCGAAGAACTGCGTCAACGCGGCGTGGACCTGCAGATCGCACTCGTTGCAGGGGACCCAGACCACCTGCTTTACATAGATGCCGCCCGCGGGCAGCTCGTCCGGATCGACGACCTCGGGATCATGGCCCCAGCGGGTCTGACGGGTGTAGTCCAAGCGCATGGTGGTAACGAAAGAGAGAAGTTGAAGCAACGGATAAGAGACGCAGCGGGATCACGCGGCGCTAGGCGCGGCACCTCCCCTTACTCCAATACTCCATTACTCCAACACTCCAGGGTCAGGAAAGCTGCTCGGAAAGCTCATCTTCCTGGCGGAGAACGCGACGTACCCATTCTTCGGGATCTTCCGGCGGCGCCAGGAGCTGGACCCCACAGCGCGGGCACACCAGGCCAAGATAAACGAACTGGGAAACCGGTAGGTGCACCTGGATCTCGCACGCCTCGCAGGGCGCCCAGGTGATCTGCTTGGCGAACGGGGAGCTGGGTGGGTAGTCGTCCGGATCGATCCGTTCCGGATCGGCGGCCCAGGCACTGGATTGTTCGTCCTCCATCGAAACCTCTCGGGGCAGCGGCACGCCCTGGACCTATTATGTGTCCAAAGTCGGCCGGCGGGCTGCCCAGGGTCGCCCAAGTAACCGAAGGGGCCGTTGCTTTGCAGGGGCATCCGGCTGCGGTCCAGACCCACAAAACGGCCGCGAGCGTATCGCTCACGGCCGCCTCGCGCACCCCTCAATTCAACGTCGAAAAACCGGTTCCCTGCGCCTCTCCTGCCGCGCCCGCCCCGTCAGGCCTCGGTAGAGAATCGACCCAGAAACCACAACGCCGTCGCGAAGATCCCCGCCACCACGACCGGATTGACCAGTTCCACTGCGCACCTCACTACTGCACGCTTGCGCCCCTACCCGCCTGCTCAACCCGCTGAAAGAGACCTTCCGAACAGGGCTGTAGCTTACTGATACCCCGTGGCCTCGGCCTTCAATCAGAAAGAATCTGACTATTTTTCTTCCTTATGATTCCGCTTAGAACGGGCTGGAATCAGAGCACAGCGCCGGGAAGGATCTCGACCGAGGGCGTGCTGCCATGCCGGGCGCCGAACTACCCCCTACTCCTCCCGCTCCAATCGGAGACCGCGCGGGATCACGAAGCGGTCCAATAGGTCGAAAAGCCCCTGGACCGCCAGGGCGAGGACGGCCGCAGGCACGGCGCCCTGGAGGATGAGCTGGTTGTTCGTGGTCTGCATCCCACGGAGGATCGGCTCCCCCAGCCCGCCGGCGCCCACGAACGCCGCCAGGGTAGCGGTGCCGACATTGATCACCGCGCTCGTCTTCAGCCCGGCCATGATCGAGGGCGACGCCAGCGGGAGTTGGACGCGCAGGAGCCGCGAGCCGGCCGAGAGCCCCAGCGCCTCGGCGGCTTCCTGGAGATTGGGAGGGATGGAGACCAGCCCGGTGTAGGTGTTCCGCACGATCGGCAGCAGGCTGTACAGGAAGAGCGCCACGAGGGCCGGCACCTCGCCGATCTGTCGCAGCAGCGGAATGAGGAACGCCAGCAGCGCCAGCGAGGGGATGGTCTGGAGCGTGCCGGTGATCCCCAGCACCGCGCTTCCCAGCAGCCGGCTCCGTGCGGCCAGCACCCCCAGCGGGATCCCGACCAGCGCCGCCGCCAGGAGCGAGATCCCCACCAACCGCAGGTGCGTGAGCGTGTCCCGGACGATTCCATCCACCACACTGCTGCTCTTCGCCGGCGGTAGGGCGGCAGTGGCAGGTGCGCCGAGCACGTCTCGGAGCAGCGCCGTAGCCGCCTCCTCCTGGGAGCGCTTCTCCACTACGGCCAGCGCATTGGCGCGGATCATCGCCGCTTCGTCGATCTTCCCCACCAGGCGCTCCATCGCTTTGAAGGCCGCCGGCGCCCGCTGGGGCAGGTCCAGGCGGTAGAACCACACCGCGTCGTAGCGGGGGAAGAACCGCCGGTCGTCTTCCAGGATCCGCAGGTTCAGCCGCGCGATCTGGGCGTCCGTGGTGTAGATCTCCATCCCGTCGATCTGGCCGCCCCGGATCGCCTGGTAGGCCAGGTCGTGCTGGATCCCGCGCACCTCCGGCAGCCGCAGCCCGTAGTGGCGGGCCACCCCGGGCCAGCCGTCCTTCCGCTCCAGGAACTCGTGCGTGAACGCGAGCCGCAGCTCCGGGTGCGCGGCCAGGTCCGAGATCCTGGTGAGCCCGAGCTTCTCCGCCACCGGCCCCGCCACCGCGATCGCGTAGCCGTCGTTGAAGCCGAGGGAGTTCGAGATCCCCAGCCCTTCCTTCGCCAGCGCCGCGCGGATCTGCTCGATGGTGGGACGATCCGTGGACTTCAGGATCGCTTCCGCAATGGTGCCGGTGTACTCCGGGTAGACGTCGATCTTCCCCGCCTTTAGCGCGGCGTAGACGATGTCCGTGCTCCCCATGTTGCTGCGGTGCTCGGCGGTGGCCGCGCCGTCCTCCGCGGCCAGGCTGCGCAGCGCCTCTCCCAGGATCCACGACTCGGCGAACGCCTTCGAGCCGATGACCACCGGCTTCTCGGCCCCGGCCGGGAGCACCCCGCCGCCGAGTAGGAGCGCGCCGGACAGGAGCGCGAGGGCGAAGCGGGCGAGTCTTGGGATACGGGTCATCGTGTTACCTGGCTCGGTACGGCAGCGGGGTGTGGGACGTTGTTGGCGCTAGCGAGCGGATTCTCCTGGGTCCGGCTCACGGCGCTTCCCGTCGCCCACGCGTTGCTGCACGAGTCCCTCGACCACCAATCCACGCTCTCTTCGTGCGTAGCCGCACTTCCCGGTGCCGCTTGCCGCGATTTAGCACTCCGTCAAGCTCTCTTTAGGCATGCGTTAAACCAGCTCGTTTAGGCTACTCCGGGTCGCAAGCAAGCGACTCCGCCGGCCTCTCCGGACAGCAGTGGAGCGGATAAACGCCGTGTTCGAAGATCCCGGCGCGCGGCGGCCGGGAAGGCCGGTTTACGGGCGTCGGGCCGAGCAGTCTAGTCCGCTCACCACCGGGCGGTCAGGCAATGCAGGGCCGGAATCAAGTGCGTCCAATCGGCAGGGACCGGCGCCTTCTCCGGAGGACCCGATCAAGACCGTCCCGGCCCTCACGCCCTCATTTAAGCCCCCTTTAAGATGGAGCCAATCTGCCTTAAACGAGCGGATGCTAAAGTAGAGGCGCGAGAGGTAGGATATTGACGGCCTACCGGGCTTTGAGGAGTGAACGGATGCGATACATCCTGGCCTGCACCATCCTGGCGGTTGCAATGGGCCTGACGGGATGCGGCGGGGGATCGAACACTGGCGGCACGACGGATGCAGCGAGCACTCCGGCCAGCAACGCCCCCGCCGGTTCCACCGACGCGCCGGGGGGCGATTTGAATATCAAGGGGTCGGACACCATGGTGAACCTGACCCAGGCGTGGGCCGAGACCTACATGAACGCCCACTCGAACGCGCAGATCGCGGTGACGGGCGGAGGGTCCGGCACCGGCATCGCGGCGCTGCAGAACCACACCGCGGACGTAGCGATGTCTTCCCGAGACATCAAGGATTCAGAGAAGAGCAAGATCGAGGGAGCCGGCGGCAAGCTCCACGAGTTCACCGTGGCCCGAGACGCGCTCACGGTGGGAGTGCACCCGAGCAATACGGTAAAGAGCCTGACCTTCGACCAGTTGTCCGATATCTACTCCGGCAAGATCACCGACTGGGGTCAGGTGGGCGGCAAGCCGGGCAAGATCGTGGCGCTCTCCCGCGAGAAGAGCAGCGGGACCCACGTCTTCTTCCTGGAGCACGTGGTGCGCAAGGGTGACTCCAAGAGCACGGAAGAGTTCGCCCCGGCCGTGCTGATGATGCCGTCCTCCCAGGCGATTGCAGATGAGCTGGCCAAGAACGTGAACGCGATTGGGTATTACGGTCTGGGCTACCACAACCCGGACAAGGTGCAGGGGGTGGCGATCTCCCTGAAGGCCGGGGAACCCGCCGTGCCTCCGAGCCTGGAGACGGTGATCAGCGGGAAGTACCCGATCTCCCGGCCGCTGCACCTCTACACGGCGGGGGAGCCCACCGGGCTGGCGGATGCCTTCATCGACTACACCCTGACCCCGGAAGGCCAGAAGCTGGTGGAAGAGCAGGGCTT
>JAJFMS010000303.1 GCA_020696885.1 Armatimonadota bacterium
GGCGGCGCACGCCTACCCGGTTGTTAGCCGCACCCTGCGAGGATTCCCCCCGGCGCCGGCTTGGCATTACAACTCGCCACTCCGCCCTTCACCGCCGCAACTCCCCTCCTTACCAAGGAGGGGCTGGGGGAGGTCTTTCTGGTTTCGATTACCGTACTCGACAGAACCTCCCCCTGCCCCCTCCTTGGTAAGGAGGGGAGACCTTCGCGCGGAGGATGAGGGCGAGAGCCCTGGGGAGCATATCGCTCGCCAACTGCGCGATGCGTTAGGACACCGGCTTCGCTCGCCGAGCGGGAGTGGTGTCCTTACGGATCACGGATTATGGGCGGATTCAGGCGTCGATTTCTGCTTGCGCCTGCGCGATGAACTCCGTGAGCGGCAGCGGGCCGAGGTCGCCGCGGTCGCGGGAGCGGACGGCCACGGCTTCGGCGGCGGCTTCCTTGTCGCCTACGATGAGCATGTAGGGGACCTTCTGGAGCTGGGCGTCGCGGATCTTGGCCTGCATCCGCTCGCCGCGCCGGTCGATCTCTACCCGGATGCCGGCCGCGGCGAGACGCTCTTTCACCTGCGCGCAATAGTCCGCATGCCGGTCCGCAATCGGGATGATCACCGCCTGCACGGGCGCCAGCCAGAGCGGGAACGCGCCCGCGAAGTGCTCGATGAGCACGCCCACGAACCGCTCCAGGGACCCGAACGGCGCGCGGTGGATCATCACCGGGCGGTGCGGCTGGCCGTCCTCACCGGTGTATTCGAGCTGGAACCGCTCCGGCAGGACGTAGTCCACCTGCACGGTGCCGAGCTGCCACTCCCGGCCGATCGCGTCGCGGACCATGAAGTCCAGCTTCGGGCCGTAGATCGCCGCTTCGCCCACAGCGACTTCGTGCGGCATCTCGAGCTGCTGCACCGCTTCCAGCAGGGCGGCCTGGGACTGCTCCCACACCTCGTCCGTACCCACGTACTTGTCGGAGTTGGCCGGGTCGCGGAGGCCCACCCGAGCCCGGTACTCCAGCTTCAGCCGCTTGAAGACGAGCATGATCAGGTCGACCACGCCGTGGAACTCCTGGACGAGCTGGTCGGCCCGGCAGAAGATGTGGCTGTCGTCCTGCGTGAAGCCGCGCACCCGGGTGAGGCCGCCCAGCTCGCCGCTCTGCTCGTAGCGGTAGACCGTGCCGAACTCCGCGTACCGGATCGGCAGCTCCCGGTAGCTGCGCTTCTCGCTGCCGTAGATCTGGATGTGGAATGGGCAGTTCACCGGCTTCAGCACGAACTCCGTGCCCTCGTCGTCGCCCATGGAGGGGAAGAGGTTCTCCCGGTACGCCTGCCAGTGGCCGGAAACCTCCAGCAGCTCGCGCTTGCTGAGGTGCGGCGTGATCACCGGCTGGTAGCCGCGCTGTCGCTGCTGGTCTCGCATGAACTCCACCAGCGTCTCGCGGAGCGTGGCGCCCTTGGGCAGCCACAGCGGGAGCCCGGCACCCACCAGCGGGCTGATCATGAACAGCCCGAGCTCGCGGCCGAGGCGGCGGTGGTCGCGCTTCCGGGCTTCTTCCAGGCGCAGCAGGTAGGCGTCCAGGTCTTCCCGGCTCGCAAACGCGGTGCCGTAGATGCGCTGGAGCATCTTGTTCTTCTCGCTGCCGCGCCAGTAGGCGCCCGCCGTGTTCAGCAGCTTGAACGCGCCGATCTGGGAGATCTTCTCCACGTGACCGCCGCGGCAGAGGTCCGTGAAGTCCCCGTGCGCATAGACGGTGATCGGCTCGCCTTTGGCGATGATCTCCTCGATCAGCTCCAGCTTGTAGGGATTGCCCTGGAACAGCTCCCGGGCCTCATCCGCCGTCAGCTCGCGGCCTTCGATCCGAGCCGCGCTGGCGATGCTCTTCGCCATCTCCGCTTCCAGCGCCTGGAGGTCTTCCGGGGTGAACGGGGTGTCGCGGTCGAAGTCGTAGTAGAAGCCTTCCTCGGTGGGGGGACCGATGGTCGTTTTAGCTTCCGGGAACAGGTGCTGCACCGCCTGGGCGAGCACGTGGGCCGTGCTGTGGCGCAGGCGATAGAGATCGTCGACTTCGAGGGGCGTACGCATCGTTCTTCCTCCCGGCGGTCCTTACAAGGGACGGCCCGTGTTCGAGAATAGTCGTGGGCCCGGGAATGAAGCGCTGCCGGCGGCGACTGACCCGGATTGTTCACCACCAAGACACGAGGACACTCAGAGTGATTTGCGCAAGAATGGACCAGAACCAAGCTTCCTGGTTCAATAAGCCCGCCCTTGTCAAACGCGCTCTGAGAACAGGCGTTCTTTCGCCTCTCGGCTTTGTGCCCTGGTGTCTTGGTGGTGAATAATCCCGGCTAACTGCATCGGGACAGCGTTGGACTCCAGCCCGGAGGCTCGTTCACCCGCGTGACCAGATACCTACCTGGCTGCGGGAACTCCGGCATTCTAGCAGAGCGCGAGACTGGCTGTCGACCGCGGGCCGGCGAGCCGACTCAGGTCTCGTGCTGGTAGAGCACATCGATTCCGGGGTCTTGATCACGACTATGCGCGGGGAGCACGAAGCGGACACACCAGCCAAGGCACGCGCCGCGCCCAGGACGAGGTTGCGGCGGAGGGTGGGCATATGCCTCGGCGTGATCGCGGTCGCCTGTGCGGCGCTGCTGGGGCTGGCCTGGCGGATTGATAGCTACGGGCAGGTGGAGGGCGCGGTGCCTGCGGACGCGCTGGTGGTGCTGGGCGCCCGCGTGCTGCCCGGAGGCGAGCCGGACGACAGCCTGCGCGTCCGCACGCTGAAGGCGGTGCGGCTGTATCAGGAAGGCATCGCGCCCTACGTGATCTGCACCGGCGGGGTGGGGGACAACCCGCCCGCGGAATCGCGCGTTGCCGCTGACCTCGCGATAACGTGCGGCGTCCCGGCGGAGAAGGTACTGCTGGAGGAGCATTCCACCAGCACGAGGGAGAACGCCGAGTATGCGGCGCGCATCTGCCGGGAGCGCGGCTGGAAGCGGGTGGTGGTGGTGAGCGACCCCTATCATCTGTACCGCGCCCGCCGTGCCTTCGAGCGGGAGGGCCTCACGGTTTCCACGAGCCCGGCGCGTGCGTGTCGCCGAAACCGCAGCCCGCGGTTGAGGGTGTTCTGGACGCTGCGTGAGACGCTGCTGGTGCTGCGGGAGATGGTGATGTGACGGCCCCCACCCTCCCACGTGGTGGGCCTGCGCTTCACGGGTGGGGTCAACCGCCGTCGAGCCGCCACCCAGTGGGTGCCCGGCCCGTCTGGGGGACTCACACAGGGCGCCGCCCCGGCGCCGGAGGGTTCTGTTCTTTCGTAAAGCCTGAACCTGCCATATGTCCGATGACTTCTCCGCCTCGAGCTTTGTACCAAAAGTTGGACCGCTACCGATTAGGGAACTCAAACATGTCCGAAGACTGGCAAACGGTTCACCGCGAAGCGCTGGTGATCGACTCTCATAACGACTCCATCGTCTCGCATATCCGGCGGGGGAATCTCAGCCTCACCGGCCGGGAGAAGCCGCACCTCCAGGAGCGCGGCGGCACGGTGGCGTTCCTGCGTGGCCCGCTGGAGCGCGAGGCGTACGCGTGGAGCGAGCAGCTTGACTTCGCGAAGATGCGGGCCGGAGGGATCGACGCGGCGTTCTTCGCGGTGGACGTAACACGCGCCTGGAAGAACCACCTGGCGTACGCGCTGGACGCGCTGGGGTACTTCGACGCCGAGATCGCGGAGGACCCGGATGAAGTGCTGGTGGTCCGGAATGCGGGCGACCTCCTGCGGTCCGCCGGCGACGAGAAGCTCGCGGCGCTGCTGGTGATTGAGAACAGCGACGCCCTGGAGGCGAGCCTCAACATCCTGTGGGTATTCCACCGGCTTGGGGTGCGGTCGATCACGCTCACGCACAACCCGTCGTCCTGGGCCGCGGCGGGTAACGCCGAGTCCCGCTGCGGGGGCGGGCTCACGGAGTTCGGAGTGAGACTGATCCAGGAGATGAACCGCCTCCGAATGCTGGTGGACGTGTCCCACATCAGCCCGCGCGGATTCTGCGACACGCTGGAGATCTCGGCGCAGCCGGTGATCGCTTCCCATAGCTGCTGCGCCGCCCTCTGCGACCACCCGCGCAACCTCTCCGACGAGCAGCTCCGGGCTTTGGCGCAGAACCGGGGGGTGGTGGGGATCACCTTTGTGGAGAGCTTCCTCCAGGCGGACTGGAGCTACGGCCAGCCGGAATCCACCTTTCCGCGGCTGATCGAGCACATCGACCACGCGGTGGAGGTGGCGGGCATCGACCACGTGGGGATCGGCTCGGACTTCGACGGCGGCGGCACCGCACTGAAGGACGCCACGGAGTTTCCCCGGATCACGCAGGCGCTGCTGGACCGGGGCTACCCGGTGGAAGCGGTCCGGAAGATCCTGGGCGGCAACCACCTCCGGCTGCTGCGGGAAACGATTGGGGAGTGACCGGACGTTTTGGCACCCCCGGGGAACGGGAAGCACCCTCGCAGCAGACGCACCGGAGGTGTTGCGATGGATGAAGAGACCCGGAGGCCCGGGAACAAGGAGGGGACCGTCGACCCTACCATGTCCGGCACGGCGCCCGAGCCGACCAATCCCGGCGGACGAATTGACCAGGACCGCGTGCTGACCTCATCCGGCGTGGCCCCCACGGGAGGGGTCCCGGTGGGCGGCGAGGCGGACCGGATCCAGCCGGACCGGTGGGCGCGCCGTCATGGCAGCGCGTCCGGCGCGGTGGACCCAGGGGAGAACTACGAAGGGGAGAACTCGGATGTTCTTGTCCAGCCGGCAGCGCAGGCAGGGCGTAACGAGTAGTGGCCGTTGTGAAGCAGAGGGGTATGCGCGTACCCCTCTGCTCAAGCGAGGCTGTGTGTCTCTGACCGCCGAGGCGTGTTTCTCATCGTTGACGGCTACCGTCACCCGAGATCCCCCCGGCCCTAGTCGGCTGCCCCCACCCTCCCGCGACGCGGGGCCTCCGCTCGCCCTTTCACGTCCCGACAAAAACGGTCGGGACTAACGGGCGGCTCCGGCATCCGTCTTCAAGAGCTGGAACCCGCGTTTGGGAGGCCGGTTCGTGCTCCGTGCTTCGGTGGACGGGTGAGGGCAACCGCCGTCGAGCCAGCCCCCCTCTGGGGGCTCACAACTGGCGCCGCCCCGGCGCCGGAGGTTGCCTACTCTCGCAGAGCCTAAACTCGATTCACTTACAGCGACTTTCTGACTCGAGTTTCTAGCCAACCGCCCCTGGCGCCGGGCGAACGATGACGTAGCCGCGATACGGCTGGATCCGGCGCCCGGTGGTCAGGTGTCGCAGCGTGACGTCGAGGCGGCCGTCCTTGCGGGGCTTGAAGTCGGCGCGGTAGTAGAACTCGCCGCCGCGCTCCGGGCTGACTTTGAGGACGCCGCTGCCGTCTGCCGCCCGCACGCCTTCCACTTCCGCTTTCGCGCCGCCCGGGAAGGTGGTGGCGCCTTCCACTGGGAGCGCTTCTTCGCCCAGCTCCTTCGCGGCGGCAGCGAAACGGCTGGCGCCGGCGCCGCGCTCGCGATCGAACTTCCGGGAGATGCCACTCTCCTGGAGGAGCTGCTGCACGCGAGTGAGCTCTTGCCGGGGGAGCTGCATCATGTTCGCCTGCTCGACGTCTTCGGCCGTGCTGCCGCGCGCTGCCCAGACGGCGTACTGGACGGTGTTGGAGCCTTCCAGCCCCTCGGCCGCGGCGGCGGCGAAGAGGCGATCGCTGCCGGCCGGAAGCGGCTGCGCGGCCTGGCCCGCGGGCGTCACCGCCTCGCCGGCGGGAATCTGGATGCGCACCGGCACCGGCGCGGTGTTCACCAACTCCAGGGTGAGCGCCAGCCCACCGGAGCGCAGCGGGTTGAGGGTTTCGTTCCGGCCCCGGAGGCCGACCACGCCGTTCTCCAGCGCGCTGGCCAGAGTCATGGAGCGCCCATCCGCCAGGGTGACCAGCGCGCGGTCGCCGCCGCGGAAGCGGGTCTGGGCGTTCGGCGGGTCCGACAGGAGGTCGGTGCAGAACGCCGTGAGCTGGGCGATCCGGCCGGGCGCCACCGGCATGGAGGTGTTGCTGGAGAAGGCGCCGCCCTGGTTCTGGGTGCCGATCACCCGCGGCTGCCGGCCCCCTTGCTGGAAGAGGCCCTGACCGCCGGGAACTCCCTGGCCGTTGCCGCCCTGGAAGAGCTGCCCGCCGCCCTGGAACTGCGCCTGCGGTCCCCCGAACGGGTTCCCGAGCGCTCCCTGTGCGGACGCGCTGCGGATTCCCGTCCCGCCGACGACCAGCACCGCGCACCCGGCCAGCAGCCCGGCGCCCGTCAGCCCGACCCGACACCCTCGTGAAGTGAGCCGTTTCATTGAAATCCCCCTGGCGATGTGTCGCTTTCACGACTTTCCAGTGAGACGCGCGGACGGCCGGTAAGTACTCGGGTGGATTTTGGATTTGGGTGGTGAGTTGTGATCGGCACTACCGCGTACCGGGTCAAGCTGACCAACGGGAAGAAGCTCGGACCGGCGCGTGCTCCCCCTGCGCACGGGAGTGGCGTTCCGAGCCCGATTGGAGATGTTTCGCAGTCGACACGTACGCCGCGCTGAGGCTGGTACCGTCTCAACATGACCGTCTGGCGGTTTCGGGGACTTCACCATGGGTGCCGCCCCGAAGGGAGCGGTGTGGTGGCCCTGAAAGCGCGAACGGTGCGGTCGTGCGCAGAGCCGTACCGCCCCCGAGGGGTGGTTGCGGCTTTGCCGGCGCTGGGAGGAAGGCGTGGCGAGGGCAACCACGTCGTGTGCCCCTACGAAAGACCAAGCCTTTGGTCGGCATGTTCCCTCACCCTGGGGAGCAGCGTTCCGAGCCCGGTCGGAGGTGTTTCGCAGGTGACACGTACGCCGCACCGCGGCTGGTAGCGCCTCAACATGACCGCCTGGCGCTTTCGGGGACTTCACCATGGGTGCCGCCCTGAAGGGAGCGGTGTGGTGGCCCTGAAGGCGCGAACGATGCGGGCGCGCAAAGCCGTACCGCCCCGATCGGTGGGTACGGCTCTGCCGGCGCCGGGAGGAGGTCGGAGACCGAGTGCCCTACGCAGAACCGCACGTTTGGTCGGCGCGTTCCCTCCCCCGCAACGCTACAAACATTCCCTGGTCGTACTCAACTCGCAAAACTCGTTAGCTACCCGCGCTTTGCGCGGATGCGGTAGGAGCAGACCTTGTCGCCGGAGCCTAGGTGCTGCTCCCGCACCACGTCCGCGCCGGTGACGTTGGCGATGAGCTGGAGCTCGTTGTCGCAGGCCTGGGGGAAGCGGCGGGCGACCTTGCAGATGGCGCAGTTGTGTTCGCGGAGGACGAAGCTGCCGTCCTCGCTGCGCTCCCAGTCCGCCATGTAGCCGGAGCGGTCCTGAAGCTCCGCCAGGGCGGAGACGCGCTGCGCGAGCTCCTTGCCTGCCAGCCGCGGGAGGAGGTCCACTTCCAGGCGCAGGCGCCGGGCGCGGAACACCTCATCCACGCTCTCCGTGCCGCCGGAGGTCTCCAGGTGCTCCAGGATCGTCTGCACCAGGCCGCTGTAGTTTTTGGGGAAGAGGTCGTCCGCGGCTTCCGTAAGGTGGAAGACGAGGCGGGGCCGGCCGCGCCGGTTGCTGGCGGCGGTCCGGCGCTCGGTTTCGCTGAACAGCAGGCCCTCGGCTTCCAGCACGTCCAGGTGATGCCGCACCGCCACGGTGGTCATGCCCAGGGCGCGGCTGAGGTCCTCGACGGTGACGGTTCCGTTGCGGCGGATGAGCTTGACGATATCTTGCTGGGGTTGGCTTAGCCGCAACATGGGTGGAGGGTTGCACCAGCCGGGTGGCGGGTGGACGAAAGTTGGAAACGGTCAGGCGGGTTACGCGATCCGTGGACCCGCTGCCCGGAGTTGGTGAAGTATAACTCAGCAGCTTGTGTCACAAGATGGGCAGAGCGTTTGCCAAACATTCCCTGCGATGGCCGCGCCGGGGAAGATGGTGCGCAGGTACGACGCAGTCAAGGCCTGACGGCGCGCGAAATCACACGATTGCCCGGAGTTCGCGATGACCGGCGGTCACCCGCGGTGGATGAAGTCCGTTTCCGTCCTTGTGCTCTCCCAACGCCAGTTTGACAGGAGTCCGGCTGTCAGGCCTGCCTTTAGTAAGGCAAGCCTGGGACGCTCGCTCGCCCGCCTGACAGCGGGACTCCTGTCAATCAGCCGAGAGCGCTTCCTGTTCCGGAGGCGCATTTCAGGGCAGTCAGGAGCTATCCGGGCAGCACCTACCGAACATAGCGACTGCAAACGGAAGGCCGTGCCCGGATGGCTCCGGGACTCCGCGGCAACCAGGCGGTGGCGATGATCGTACCCGCCGAAGGTTGCTTGCGAGCGGTGGGCGAAGCTTGACGCCAGGACGTGGTTCCTAATCTCTTACCCCGGACCGTGTCATGACGATCTCTGAAGCCCTTCTCGAACTTGGCGCGACGACGGAACTGCTCTCCGTGGAGGAGCGGGAACGCCTGGATGAGGATGGCTACCTGTACCTTCCCGGCATCCTATCGCCCGTGCAGGTGGCGGAGTTCAACTGCCGGCTTGCTGAGCTGGCCGCCGCGGA
>JAJFMS010000304.1 GCA_020696885.1 Armatimonadota bacterium
CACGCCGCTGGTCAGGTAAAGGGTGACCGGGATGCTCTCCTTGCGGAGCTGGTTGAGGAAGGCATCCTGCAGGTTGATCTGGGACTTGCTCATTGTTTGGCCTCAAAGGTGAGCGGAACGCCCCGGTATGCCGGAGCCCGCTCGTCAAAAGAAGGAATAGCCGCCTACGCGGCCAGGAGAGGCGTACCAACCCTCTGCAGCGGATCCCGGCGAGTTGCCTCGCACGAAGTCGGCTGCGGAGGCGCGAGCATTCGCCCGCGAATGAACCCCAGTATAGCACAGCGTTTAGCCACTCGCCACCCGAGCAGCCGCCCATGGGGAGGTGTTCAGGTGTTCAGGTGTTCAGCGATCACGGGCCTACGGCCCACCCCCAGTGATGAAAATGTACGAACCGTAGCCTAGCGCCTCGTCCGCGTGGAGAGTTCGGCGCCGCTTGGGGTGAGCACCCACCACGGCATTTTCACAGCAGGTGTTCAGGTAGGGTGAGAGCGCGGCTGCACCAGTCCGCACCCAGAATCATTCTCATTCTCACACTCGTTCTCTTACTCAGTTCTGAGAGTAACCGGGCACCGGGCCGCATAGGGGGCCGGGTGGCCGCGTAACCGTTCTGGAGATTGGCAATTTGGTGCGTGAGGTGTCCACGGACCGTTGGCACGCGCCGACATGGGTCGTATGCGAGCCTGTGTGGCCGGGAAGGTTGGCGTTGGGCCGTCGTTCCTGGCTGCAGTGCATTCCGTTCGGAGGTTGTTTTGCGTTCTCTCTCGCTGAATCGCCGGTCGCTGGTTTCCGGCCTCGTTGCGTTGTGTGCGTTGATCGCCCCTGCTTTCGCTCGTGCGGCGCAGACTCCCGCCTCGCCGGTTGTGCCGAAGGAGGTGCGGGGTGTCTGGGTGGTCCGGACGGACCTCACGGCGCCCGCCGCCGTTTCGAAGATGGTGGGGCTGGCGCGGAAGAACGGCCTCAACACGCTGTTCGTGCAGTGCCGCGGGCGGGGGGATGCCTACTACTGCAACGCGCTGGAGCCCCGGGCGCAGGCGCTGAACAAGTGCGCGGCGGACTTCGATCCGCTGGCGCAGTCCGTGCGGGAAGGGCATGCCGCCGGCTTGAAGGTGCACGCGTGGGTGAACGCCTGCTACGTCTGGTCTGAGAAGCGGGCGCCGGATGCCGCGGACCACATCGCGCGGGCGAAGAAGGAGTGGCTGGCGGTGCGGTCGACCGGTGCGCGCTGCGCGGTGGGCGACAACGAGGTGTTCATCTGCCCCGGCAACCCGGAGGCGCGGGCGCACCTGGTGGAGGTCTGCCGGGACATTGCGAAGCGGTATGACGTGGACGGTATCCAGCTCGATTACATCCGGTACGCCAACCCGGAGTTGTGCTACTGCGACGGCTGCCTGGAGCGGTTCTCCGCGACCCTGGGGGACAGCATTCCTGCGGAGCGGCTGACGGCCCTCCGAGCGAAGGGCCGGCTGGCGCTTCCCAAGGCGTATCCGGCATCGTGGCGGCAGTTCCGGCGGGATCAGGTCTCCTCGCTGGTGCGCGAGATCCGCACCGCCGTGAAGGCGGAGAAGCCGGCTGCCATCCTCTCCGCCGCGGTGATCGCCTGGGGCGGCTACCCGGGCGACTTCAAGCGCTCCGAGGCGTATAACCTGGTGGGGCAGGACTGGTATGGGTGGATCCGCGAGGGGCTGGTGGATGCGGTCTGCCCGATGACCTACCAGACCAACGTGGCGGGTTTCAGCGGCTGGGTGAACGCGGTCCGGCGCACCCACCCGGACTTCCCGGTCTGGTTCGGCATCGGCGCCTACCTGTTCAGCGCCGAGGGGGCGGTCAACCGGGTGCAGACCATCCGGAAGTCGGGCGGCAAGGGCTGGGTGCTCTTCAGCTACACGTCGGTGACCAAGCAGGGCACCAACGACGCCTACCTGCGTACCCTGAAGGCGCGGGTGCTCCCGATGGAGCGCGCGCAGGCCGGGCAGTAACCGGGATGTCGCTGCTCCAGTCACTAGTGGAAGGTGGCGCCGCCCAGGGCCTCTACCTGGGCGCCTCCTACTGTGTAGTGTGTGGACCGGAGGTCGTCGCCTCCGGCTGCACCGGGAAGGCGCAAGAGGCGCCCAACGTGCCGGCGCGCGAGGATACGATCTGGGACCTCGCGTCCATCACCAAGCCGGTGGCCACGGCCACCTCGGTGCTCATCCTGGCGGGAGAGGGTCGCTTCCACCTGGATGAGGAGGTGCGGAGCCACCTGGCGGGCGACTCCCCCTCCCTCGCGGGCATCACGCTCCGGCACTGCCTGACGCACGTGTCCGGGCTCAAACCGTGGGAGCAGCTCCATTCGCGCGGCCTCACGCCCGCGCAGGCGATGAATGCCGTGCGGGCCTCCGAGCGGAGCCGGCCGCCGGGGACCGGCTATGCCTACAGCGACCTGGGGTACCTGCTGCTGGGAGAGGTGGTACGGTCGGTTTCCGGGCAGACCGTGGCGGAGTTTGCGGCCGAGCGGATCTTCGGGCCGCTGGGGATGCGGGACACCGGCTACCTTCCCGCCGCAGAGCTGCAGCCGCGGTTGGCCGCTACGCGCTGCCCGGACCGGCAGCGGGTGCTGCTGGGCGAGGTACACGACGGCAACTGCCACACCGTTGGGGGCGTGGCGGGTCACGCGGGGCTGTTCGGGACGGCGGGCGACCTGGTGACGTACGCACGGATGCTGCTGGGTGGCGGCGTGCTGGAGGGGGTCCGGGTGCTCTCGCCGCTGGCCGTGGCGCAGATGGGCCGGAATCAAAATCCGCCGGGGTTGAACGGGCATTCCCTGGGGTGGTTCACGCGGCCGAACGGGTATCTCCCGGCCGGCGACTTCTTGCCCGACGATACGTTCGGGCATACCGGCTTCACCGGCACCAGCCTGTTGATCTGCCCTTCCCTCGATCTCGCCGTGGTGCTGCTTACCAATCGGGTCTACCAGGAGCGGGATGCGGCGGCGTTCATCCGCTTCCGGCGGCGGTTTCACAACGCGGTGGCTTCGTTGGTGGGCTGAAGAGGGTGTTGGGTGTTCGGTGTTGGGTGTTCGGTGTTCGGAGGGGACCGACGCTGTGTTCGAGTGGTGGTCTTAATCGAAAATCGGACATCGAAGCTTACCAATCCGAACGGTGTTCAGCGTTCAGGGCCTACGGCGCACCCCCGGTGATGAAAATGTACGAACCCTAGCATAGCGGGGGCACCCGCGTGCGGGTCGATGCGCGTGGTGAGTTCGACGCCGCTCTGGATGGGCGGTTTCACCGCAGAACGAGGCCGCCGTCCCGTGTAGCCGGCGTGTCGCCAGACCGCCGGTGTCCTCGATATACGTGAACCTTCCCGCCAAGCCGCGCCCCGGTGCGGGCACGGGTTGCGCTCAGCACAGTATTTTCACAGCAGCGTTGGGCTGCACGACCGGAGCCGGCGATTCGCACTTCGGTCTTCGTCGTTCGCACCTCGGCCGGGGTCAGGGAGCACCGACTCCGGGTTTGACGTCGGGGTTCGGGGGCGGGGCGGTGGCCTGGCCGGCGAGGACCTGGGCGAGCAACTGCTGGAGGTCTTCCGTCTTGCCGCGGTAGGTGCGCTGCAGGTAGAGCTCCAGGTGGACGAACTGCCAGGGCTTGCCGGCTGCGGCGGGCTCGGCGAGCCGGAACCAGGTGCCATTGGTGTAGCCCAGCGCGAATCGCTTTGTCTTGCCGAACAGCAGGACGGTCCTTCCTACCGGGAGCCGCTGCTCCAGCAGGGGGAGCTGCGTGCGGTCGTCGCCGCCTTGAAGCGCTACCTGGAGCGAACCGGAGGGCGCGGTGCCCTTCAGGGGAGCCAGGGGCGCCAGCGTCACGCGGTGGGTCCTGGTGTTCCGAGCCGCGACGCGTGCCGGGTAGATGCTGTCCGCATCCGCGATGATGTCCGCCAGCGGATAGAGCCGCTTGATCACCGCAGCCGCGGGCAGCGCCATCAGCACTGCCAGAATGCCCAGACCCACCCGTGACGCGGAGCGCGGCATCAGACTTACCCGATCCCTCTGCGTGTTTCGCGGGCAAGATTAACCCCACCCCGGCCTTCGGCCACCCCTCCCCATCGTTGATGGAGAGGGGCCGTGGGCCGAAAGTGCGATCGTTCTACCATGGTCCTCCGGTTTCCCCTTTCGCGTCCTTTCGCGTGTCTCGCGGGCAAACTCTCCCCGCGGCCGTTACGCCATGTTGCCGCCGTTGACCACGATGTTCTGCCCGGTGACGTACGCGGCAAGATCGCTGGCGAGGAAGAGGACGACGCGGGCGATGTCTTCCGGCTGGCCGAGGCGGGTGAGCCGGCCCTGGTTCTCCAGGAGGGCGGGGTCGACGAAGCGGGTAGCCAGGAAGCGGGCGGTCTGGGTCTGGCCCGGGGAGATGCAGTTGACGTTGATGCCGCTGGGGCGAAGCTGGGCGGCCAGGCAGCTCGTCCAATGGATCACGCCGGCTTTCGCCACGGCGTAGATGCTCCCTTCGGGGCAGGCGAGGAGGCCGGCCAGGCTGGCGATGTTGATGATGCTGCCGTCGCCGCGGTCCATCATGTGGTGTGCCAGGGAGCGGCTCATGTTCATGGTGGAGACAAGGTTCCGGTCCAGCACCACGCGCAGGTCTTCGTCTGGCACGTCCACGCAGTCGTTCGGCACCGGCTTGCCGCCGGAGGCGCCGATGTCGCCGCCGGCGCAGTTCACCAGGATGTCTACCCGGCCGAAGTGAGCGAGCGCCTCCCGGGCGATCCGGTCGGTGGCTTCCCGGGAGGTGATGTCGCCGTAGAAGATCGCGCAGCGGCGGCCGAGGCTCTCGATGTCCGCCACCACCTCTTCGGGTCCCTTGAACTCCCCGAAGCGGGAGGCCTGGGACGCGTCCACGTCGTGCAATACAATGTCCGCTCCGGCGATAGCGAGCCGTCGAGCGATCGTGCGGCCCAGGCCGCGAGAGCTGCCGGTCACCAGGGCGACCTTGCCGGGAATCAGTTCCACATCCATCGTGAGTTCATTCCAACAATCCGCTCGGCCACCCGGCCAGCGGGAATACTAGACTGCGGACACGTTTCCGCGCCGCCCGCGCCGGGTCCTTCCCCCCGGCGCCGTTCGGACACAGAGGACCCGCGCGCGCCATTGTTGAACGTGTACCGGTTGAAGACTGCCGGCATGGCGGACGCGGGGCTCGGTTCCGGGCCAGGCGGGCGTTTCTCAACTTAGTCCCAACGGGAGAGAGCCGAAACCGGAGGTCACAACCTCCATCATCTCTTGTTGATCGAGCAGTTCCCCTGTAAGCGGAGTATCTGGATATGGGTAGGCAGCGAGCTAAGAGTTTCCTGTGGGCCATCGCGGCCGTTGCCGGCGCCGGCGCGCCGGCCGCCGCCCAGGTGCCGAGCGTGGGATTTGTGTTCCCGGCGGGTGGTCAGGTGGGGCAGAAGGCCACCGTGAACATCAACGGGGGCAACCTGCAGGGCGCCACGCAGGTGCTGGTG
>JAJFMS010000305.1 GCA_020696885.1 Armatimonadota bacterium
GTTTTGAGCAAATAAGCGCGTACAGGGTGCAGGCTCGGCCGAGAGGGATTGAAATCCCTCGCTGGGTGGCCTGCGGCCAGTCGTCCTCTGGACGAGGGACCCCTTCGACCCGGGCGAGCAAGCTTGCGCGGTTATTAATTCAATATCCATAACGGGCCTCCCGGGGCCGCCACCCCCACGGCCAAGTCCTGCCTGGCCGAGACCAAAACAAGCCCCAGCCGGGGCGGCGAGGGACCGCGAGGGACCGCCCGCCCTACTATCTCACGCTTGTTAGGTGGTAGGGCGGAACCGCTGTGTCCGCCCGTCCAGGTACCACGTAGTCCCGTACACGTTGGTTTTCTCAAAACCATCACAGGCTGCGGGGTGCTCGGAAACGGGATCCGGTCATTTGACGGCATCCGCCCCGCGGCTCCAGGCGTCCCGGAGCGCATCGAACTCTCGCCGCCAGTGGCCGTCTCCCGTCAACTCCGGGTGCCACCAGCCGAGGTGGCGCAGGAACATCGCCACCGCTCTACGCTCCGCCCGGTTGAGCCGCCATGAGTCCACGGCGTCCGGGTCACCGAGGTAGTCGTACAGCACACCCGGGAAGCAGGCTTCTTCCTCTGGACCGTCCAGGAGTGAGAGCCGCATGAAAGCGGGCAACCAATACCGGAATCCCTCCGGGATCAGGAAGCCGACCGGGGACCAGTTCGGCCGCACGTCGTGGTGGGTGAGCGTGTCCCAGTCGCGCGCCTGCATCAGAGCATCGTGCCCTTCGCACTCCGGGCAGCCCGGATGGTTGGTGAACCACCGCGGACGAGGCGCATCTCCGAAGGCGGCGTAGATGGCCGCGAGGAGCTCCGCGTCGGAGAGGAGGGCGATCTTTGCCAGCTCGCTCTCCACCGGCGGCTCGGCTTCCGCTTCCACCAGGCCGCCGCCGGGCGTCCGCGCCAGCCGAAGCTGGATGGAGGTCTCGCCGTGGATTCCGTACTCGTAGACCGGTGCGGGGTCCTGGAGACCGTAGGCAATGGCGTCCCGGTCCCACTCGTCGAACTTCGCGCTGACGGTCTCGGCGCAGAGCTGCAGCAGCCGGTCGAACTTGTCGGCCGAGACCTCCCACCGGATCACGCACCCACCTCGGCCCGGGAATGCGGCTCCAGCCAGTCGATCAGCGGCCCCCCCGGCACGATGCGGGTCGGGTTGATCTGCGGGTGGGTCATGTAGTAGTGGCGCTTGATGTGGTCGTAATCCACGGTCTCGCCAAAGCCGGGCTGCTGGTAGAGGTCCCGCGCGTAGCCCCACAGGTTCGGGTAGTCCACCAGCCGACGCAGGTTGCACTTGAAATGGCCCACGTAGACCGGATCGAACCGCACCAGGGTGGTGAAGAGCCGGATATCCGCCTCCGTCACCTGGTTTCCGACCAGGTAGCGCTGCGTGGACAGGCGCGCTTCGAGCCAGTCCAGCCGCTCGAAGAGGGATCGGACTGCCGCCTCGTACGCCTGCTGCGAGGTGGCGAACCCGGCCTTGTAGACGCCGTTGTTCACGTCTTCGTACACGACCGCGTTCACCCGGTCGATCTCCGGGCGGAGCGGCTCCGGGTAGAGATCCGGGGCGCCGGGGCGATGGAAGGCGGTGAACTGCGTCTCGAAGTCGAGGGTGATGTCCGGGTAGTTGTTCGTCACCAGGCGGCTGGTGACGCGGTCCCAGATGCAGGGCACCGTGTAGCGGCCGGTGTAGCTCGGATCGGTGCGGAGGTAGGCCTCGGAGAGGTACTGGAAGCCGCAGATCGGGTCCGGCCCGTGCCCGGGACCCTCGGTGAACGCCCAGCCGCGGCCGTTGCGGATCGGATCGACCACGGACATCGAGATCACCGGCTCCAGCCCCAGGAGCTTCCGAACGATGACGGCGCGGTGCGCCCACGGGCAAGCCAGGGAGACATACAGGTGGTACCGGCCCGGCTCCGCGGGGAAGCCGGAGGAGCCGTCCGCCGTGATGCGGTCCCGGATCGAGTATTCCTGACGGACGAATGCGCCGCTGGTGCTGGTTTCGGCGGGGAACTGGGGGTTCATTGCGGATGCTCCTGGCGAGGGTTTGCCTCAGACCGACGATTCCGTCCGTGGAGGATTGGCATTACCCCTGGACGCCGCAACCCTATCGAGGCTGGGCCACAGACTGGCGAGGCGTGCGCCTCAACTCCGAACGGTCACCGTGCCGAGGGTCGCCCCCGGCCCTTGACGGTAGTCCCCACCCTCCCGCGAATGGGCCTGCGCTTCGCCCTTTCACGTCCCAGCAAAAGACGCTGGGACTAACGGGCGGCTTGGCGTGCGTGTTCAAAGGCTGCTACCCGCGTCCAGGATTACGGCTCGTCTTCTGCACTACGGTTCACGGGTGGGGACTACCGCCTGCGAGCCAGCCCCCGACTCGGGGGCTTCACAAGGGCGCCGCCCCGGCGCCGGAGGTTACTTTCTTCCCTGGGCGCGAAACTTGACTCATCTGCGGCGACTTGGGTCCCCCAAACCCCCCTAGTCGGTTGCCCTCACCGGGGCTCACCGAGGGCGCCGTCCCGGCGCCGAGGGATAGGTTCTATCGAGAGCAGCCCCCCAATACCCTTCGCTGCGCCCTGGGCGATCGGGGGCGGATCACGCCTATGATAACCCACGCTCGGAGCAAGCGCAGCGATCGGTGCAGGCGGTCAGGCACCGGGGCGGCGATCCGGATAGCATGGGGTTACGTGCCGCGAGGGATTCAGCGCTCTGCCAGGCAACGGTTTCCCGGCAGCCGGAACCAGACCGCTCGTTAGAGGACTTCCCACTATGAACCGCCGCTCACTCCTCGCCGCCTCCGCTCGCGCTTCGCTCGGGCTTGCGCTCGGCGGAGCCGTGTCCGCCGCCGCGGACGATTGGCCCCAGTGGCGGGGTGCGAACCGGGACGGCGTGTGGACGGAGCAGGGCCTGCTGGAGAAGTTTCCCGGGCCGGAGCTGACCCCGGTGTGGCGGGTGCCGGTGAGCAACGGCTACACCGGCCCCACGGTGGCGAAGGGGCGGGTGTTCCTCACGGACCGGGTGACTGAGCCGCAGCAGCAGGAGCGGATCCACTGCATCGAGGAGAAGACCGGCCGGACGCTCTGGATCCACTCGTATGATGCGGCCTACGGCGGCGTGGGCTACCCGGACGGACCCCGGGCCGCGGTGACGGTACACGATGGGCTCGCTTACGCGCTGGGCGCGATCGGACACCTGAACTGCATGAACGTGGCCACAGGCCGCCTGGTCTGGAGCAAGGACCTCAACGCCGAATACAAGATCCGGCTGCCGATCTGGGGCATCACCGCCGCGCCGCTGATCGAGGGCGACCTGGTGATCCTCCACATCGGCGGGGAGGGGGAGGCCTGCTTCGTGGCGCTGGACCGCAAAACCGGCGCCGAGCGGTGGAAGTCGATCGGCGATCGGCCGGCCTACGTGGCTCCGGTGATTGTCCGGCAGGCCGGGCAGCGCGTGATGGTGTGCGTGACGGGAGACCGGGTGGTGGGGCTGGACCCGCGCACCGGGAAGCTGCACTGGAGCCATCCGTTCCCGGCCCGGAACATGCCGATCGCGGTGCCTACGCCGGTGGTCCGCAGAGACGAGGTCTTCGTCACCAGCTTCTACGAAGGGTCGCTCCTGCTCCGGCTGGACCCGAAACGGCTGGCGGTGGAGAAGGTCTGGCGGCGCGCCGGGCAGAATGAGCAGAACACCGACGCGCTGCACTCCATCATCTCCACGCCGCTGTTCCTGGGGGACCACATCTACGGGGTGGACAGCTATGGGGAGCTGCGCTGCCTGGACGCGCGCACCGGCGACCGCCTCTGGACGAACACCGATGCGGTGCCTCACGCCCGCTGGGCCACCATCCACTTCGTGCAGAATGGGGACCGGACCTGGATGTTCAACGAGCGTGGCCAACTGATCATCGCCCGGCTCACGCCGAAGGGCTACGAGGAGATCAGCCGGACGCAGCTGCTGCAGCCCACCCGCGGCCAGCTCAACCAGCGCGGCGGCGTCTGCTGGTCGCACCCGGCGTATGCCAACCGCCACGTCTTTGCCCGTAATGACCAGGAGCTCGTTTGCGCCAACCTGGCGGCGCGTTAGAGGATTAATGCCGATAGGGATCGTTAGCGTCGTTTTCGGAGCCCGCTGCGAGGTGCTGGAAGGCACCGTGTCCGTCCCTTGCCTCCTACGAGGGCGGCTCAAGAAAGCAGCAGACAGCATCGCCGTGGGTGACCACGTAGAGTTCGCCTGGGTCGACGCCCACACCGGCGTGGTGGAGCGGATCCTGCCGCGCCGCAACGAGCTCTCGCGCTCCAACCGGGAGCGCCCACGCCGCCGCCGGGACGCGACGGTGTTCCCCCGGCAGGTGGTGCTGGCTAACCCGGACCAGGTGGTGTTCGTGGCCGCGGCGCGCGACCCGGGCATCAACTTCGAGCTGCTGGACCGGGCGCTGGCGCTGGCGCGCACCGCCGGCCTCCCCTCGGCCATCTGCGTGAACAAGATGGACCTGGCGGCGGAGCGGGACGTGATGCAGTTGATGCGGCCCTACGAGCGTCTCGGCGCCCGCGTGCTGTACACCAGCGCCGAGCAGCGGCGCGGGCTGGAGGACCTGGAGCCGCTGCTCAAGGAGAAGGTCTCCTTCTTCTGGGGCGGCTCCGGCGTGGGCAAGTCCAGCCTGATCCGCGCCATCACCGGCGCGGACCTGAAGGTAGGGCACTGGCGCACGGACAACCCGCGCGGGCCGCACACCACCAACGTCACCCGCCTCTACCCGCTGCCGTACGGCGGCCTGATCGCGGATACGCCCGGCTTCGACTGGCTGGCGCTGGACACGGTGGAAGCCGCGTCCGACCAGGTGGAGCTGCTGCTGCCGGAGGCACTGACGCTGGCCGAGAGCTGCCGCTTCCCGGGCTGCGGGCACTGCGGGGAGCCGGACTGCGCCGTGATGGCGGCGGTGCTGGACGGGCGGATCGACCGCGGCCGGTACTCGCGGTTCCGGGTGTCCGTGGCCGAGTCCCACCCGCCGACCCGCCACCCCACGGAGCTGGTGTCCGAGGGGGAGCAACTGTTCTTCCGGATGCGAGAAGGGAACACGTCGCTCTGGACCACGCTGCAGCTCTACTACCTCTTCGAGGACGGGCACCCGGAGCGCGACGGGTTGCTGGCCACCCTGGACGTGCCGATCACCGCGTCGGAGCCGCAGTGGTTCGTGTTCCAGGAGCGGCAGGTGGCCGGCCTGGCCTCGCGGACCGCCCTCATCGGCAAGCTCACCGGCCTGGAGCCGGCCAGCGCGCTGGTGGAGGTGGGGCAGGAGCTGATCCTCCGGGAGCGCGGCATCGTCAAAGGGGTGGCCCGGATCAGCGCAGTCCAGCCGGAGGAGGACGCCTGGCGGCTGCGAAAGCCGCTGAAGGGCACCCCGATCTACGACACCCACGCGTTC
>JAJFMS010000306.1 GCA_020696885.1 Armatimonadota bacterium
ACCACCGCGGAGGTTTCCATCAACTCGCCCTGCTGGGTGACCTGCAGGGCCCACTCGCAGGTGCGGCGGTATTCCTCTTCGATCCGGGCGTGGAACCGCTCCGCTACCTCGCGGGGCTCCACGCGGCCGGCGTACCACCGGGCCGTCTCCAGGTGAGCGCGCTTCAGCTCCAGTTGCGCGTTATCGATCACGGTCCGGAAGAACGGCCAGCGCTGGTACATCTCCTGCAAGAGCTGGAGGCGCTCCGGGCTTGTCTCGCCGTCCGGAGCCGCGAATCGCTGCAGGCCGGTGCCCACGCCATACCAGCCGGGAATGACGTAGCGGCTCTGGACCCACGCAAACACCCACGGCACGGCGCGCAGGTGCTCCGCTCCCTGCATCTTCCCCGGCCGGAACACCGGCCGAGACGCGATGGTCAGGCTGCTGATGTGGGGGATCGGCGTGGCCTTGGTGTAGAACGTCCAGAAGTCCGGATCTTCGTACACCAGCGCGCGGTACTCGTCGCGGGAGACCGCCGCCATCTCTTCCGCTGCCTTGTGCCAGGCGGGGTCTTCCCGGAGGCGGCGCGCGCGCGGCCCGGCGGCCAGCAGCACCGCATAGGTGATCTGCTCCAGGTGGCGGTGCGCGATCGGCGGGAGGCCGTAGCGGAAGGAGATCACTTCCCCCTGCTCCGTAAACCGCACCAGGCCGCCGAAGCTGCCCGGCGGCTGGGAGAGGATCGCCCGGCTGGCGCGCCCGCCGCCCCGTCCCACCGTGCCGCCGCGGCCGTGGAACAGCCGGAGCGTGACGTTGGCCCGCCGGCAGATCTCCGCGAGGCGCGCCTGGGTGGAGTGCAGCGACCAGTTCGCGGCGAAGTAGCCGCCGTCTTTGCTGCTGTCCGAGTAGCCGAGCATGATCTCCTGGAACCGGCCGCGTGCTTCCACCTGCATCCGGTAGGCCCGGTTGGCGAAGAGCCCCCGCATCAGCTCCCCGCAGCCCTGCAGGTCGTCGATCGTCTCGAACAGCGGCACCACGTTCAGGTCGCTTTCCAGCGCCGGCCCGTCGTCACCGATCCGGCAGCGGACCATGCCCTCTTCTTTGGCCAGCAGCAGCACTTCCAGCACGTCGCTGGAGCCGTGGGTCATGCTGATGATGTAGGTGTTGGTGGCCTCCGGCGCGATGGACTGCTGCGCCCGGCGCATCACGGCGAACACCTGCAGCGCCCGGGCGGCGCGCTCGGACCCCTGCCAGTCCCGCGGGAGGAGCGGACGAGGGTTCAGGATCTCCCGCGTGAGGAGCCGGACCTTCTCTTCCTCAGAGAGCTCTGCGTACTCGCGGCCCTCCGGGAGGATCCGCGCCTGGCCGAACAGCTCCCCCACCACCGCCTCGTGCTCGTCGCTGTGCTGGCGCACGTCCAGCGCCGCCAGGTGGAAGCCGAACGTGCGCACCTGCACCACCAGGTGGGCCAGGAGACCGGTGTTCGCCACGATGGCAGCGTTCCCGGCGCGTAGCGAGCGGCGCATCAGTTCCAGGTCGTCGAGGAATGCGCCGGCATCCGGGTAGGCGGAGGCGGTCTCCTCGGTAACGGTGACGCCGGCCTGGAAGTCCGCCACCAGCTCCAGTTGCCGGAGCGACGCCTGGAGGCGCTCCTGAATGTAGAGCAGCTTGAGCCCATACGGCTCGGACTGGAAGCGGCCCCGCGGCGGCTGCGGCAGCCGCACCGATTCCAGATCCGTGCGGAGCGAGGCCTGCAGTTCCTCGGTGACCGGCACCAGCCGCACGCTCTCCGTCAGCTCGCGCTGCAGCTCCCCGATCCGCTCCAGGTAGTACCGGAGCGCCAGCTCCTTGTGGGAGAGCAGCGTCCGCCACGTGACTTCCGGCGTCACGTTCGGGTTGCCGTCCCGGTCGCCTCCCACCCACGAGCGGTATTTCAGGAACGGCGGAATCTCGAAGCTGTGGTCCGGGTACGACTGCGCCAACGCCTCGCGCATGTCGTCGTGCAGCCACGGCACGGCCTTCAGGATCGTCTGTTCGAAGAAGTAGAGGCCGTTGCGCACCTCGTCGTCCACCGCGATGGCGGAGGCCCGGAGCTCGTCCGTCTGCCACAGCTCCGTGAGCACGCGGTGGAGGTCTTGCTCCACGCGGCGCGGGGCGTTGAGCGGTCGGTCCAGGCGGGTCATGGCGCTCGGTTGGCCCTGCTCCACCAGCGAGGCGGCGATGGTCTGCAGCTTGTCCAGCACCGCGCGGCGGCGCGCTTCGGTGGGGTGCGCCGTGAGGGTGGGCGCGATCGAGATCCGGTTCAGCAGCGCCTGCATCTCCTCCGCCGAGAGCCCGCTCTCGTGGAGGCGACGGATCGCGTCGCGGATCGACTCCGGCCGCGGCGCCTTCGCGGACTTCGCCAGGCGCTCCCGGTTCACCCGGATGATCTCCTTCTGCTCCGCCGTGTTCAGAAGCTGGAAGAAGATGGTATAGGCCCGAAGCAGACGCTGCACGAACTTCGGGTCTTGCAGCTCCGGCAGCCGCTCCGGCAGGGTCGCAGGCTCGCCGGTGTCATCGAAGAGCCGGCGCACCGTCTCCATGATGCCGGGGCCATGCTGCTCTTCCACCACCGCCCCGAGGAGCTGGTCGATGAGCAGGATGTCGTCGCAGAGCGGCTCGGAAAGCTGGGCCGTGCGCGGGGAGTGCGGCAGGAACGAAGCCTCGCCTGCGCTCGACCGGAGGGGCTCATCAATGCTCAAGGCGGTTTCCTTCTATTCGGGTCCGTACCGGTGCTGCAGAATCTCGCCGATCCGTTGGGTCGCGGCGTTCACCGCCGCATCGCCGCCGCGGTCCCACCGGGCGCCGTACGCCTGCAGCAGGCAGGAGAGGTCGTGGTCGAGTGCGTACAGGCAGAGCCGTTCCCGCAGGTAGCGCACCGCAAACATGTCCGGATACTGCCGCCGGAGCCGCATCCAGACCGAGGCGAACCGGGCCGGCGTCACGCGCGCGGCCACCGCCGGGTCGGCGTAGCCCGCCGGGTACCGGAGAAACCGGTAGATCGCATCCAGCTCGTAGTCCAGCGGGCCGACCTCCGCCAGCTCGAAGTCGAGGATTCCGGTGAGGTGCGGGCCCTCCACCAGCACATTGGCGAAGTGCAGGTCCCGGTGGATCAGGCAATAGGGACGCTCTTCCAACACCGGCGCCTGGCGCTTGAGGTAGCGCTCCGCCGCCAACACCAGCTCGCGATCCATCCCCGGCACGCGCATCAGGAGGTCCAGCCGCTTGCGGAGGCGCTTCTCCAGGTACGAGCGCCAGGTGGGCGCTTCCTGGAGCTCGGCTCCCACCCACTCGCCGGGCCGGGGGAACCGCTCCTCGTGGATCGCCTTGATGGCCGCGATCCACTCCAGGAGCCACCACTCGCGGGTGGTGGTATCCGGGTTCTCCAGCCAGGCGCGGAGCAAGGTCTGGCCCGGGATCCAGGTCTGGATCACGTACTCCCCGAACGTCTCGTCCAGTCCGGAGGCCACGACGTCGGGGGCCGGCACCCGTCCCGAGAGCCGTTTGAGCACCCCCACCTCTCGCCGCAAGGAGCCGGTGCTGCGGGAGGGCTCTCGCCAGCGTAGGACGTGCCCGGTGTTCACCCGCGCTGCGTGGTTCAGCCGTCCGCCGGTGAGCGCCCGGACTGACTCGACCGGGCCGAGGCCATGGCGGGCGAAGAGGCGGTCGACCTCGGCGAAGCGGCTCATGCAGAAGGTTCGGGACGAAAGAAGGCCAGGGGCCGTTTGACGTATGAAGGTTTATCACCCTGGCCTCTGAATCCGCACTGCGACGTCCACGGAGCCGCGCCACCCACGGAAGACGAAGCGTTGGAAATGGGAAGTCGGCAGCGTCGATAGCTTTATAGCTTTTCGAGCCGCCGCAGGTAGAATGGGGCCAGGTTACCCAATGAGATACCTCCCCGCACTCTTAACCCTCCTCTGGACCAGCGGCCTCGCAACCGGTGCGGCCCCGCCGGGGGTGGTGACCGGTACGATTCACCACGCGGGAGTATCGGGCGGAGCCGTCATCCGTGGAAACCGCCTCCTGCTGGTCTCGGAACCGACCAACGGCGTGCTGCTGCTGGAGGACCCTGTTACCCGGCTCCGCGCCGGACAGCTCGAGCCAGCCGCCGGGGAGTCGCTCGAGCCGCTGCTCAAGGATCTCGTGGATCTGGACGATCTGGAAGACGCCGCCTGGGACGGCGCGCGCGACGTCTATGCGATCACCTCCCACGCCCGCACGGCGCGCGGCGATTCGCCCGAAGGCCGGTACCGCCTGGCACGGCTCCGGTTCGACACCACCGGCAAGCTCCTGGAGGCGCGGCAGTCCGACGCGCTCCTCCAGGCGATCGTAAACGACGTCCCGTTCCTTGCGGACTCAATCCGCCGGACCCCGGCGCGCACCGGGCTCAATCTCGAAGGCTTGGCCTGGGACCCGGCCGGGGAGCTCCTGATCGGGCTGCGATCGCCCACCATTACGGAAAGCGCCCCCCGCGCCTCCGGAGGGCAGGAGGACGCCGTAGTGCTGCGACTGAAGAATCCCGATGCCGTGTTCAGTCAGCCCCGCCAGCCCGCGCGGCTGGGCGACGTGGTCAAGCTGGACCTGCACGGCCAGGGAATCCGTGGGATGGCGTACGACCCCGCGCTCAAGGCGTTCTGGATTGTTTCCGGTCTCTCGGCCGAGCCGAACCATCCGGTGCGGAGCCCGTGGTCGCTCTGGCTCTGGAAGGGCGCCCAGTCGCCGCGCCGAGTCGGGGTGCCGCCCGGCGCCGGCCTGGAGCAACCCGAGACCGTCGCCCCGATTGAAGTGGAGGGCCGGCCCTACCTGCTGCTCGTGGACCCGGGCACCCCGGGCAGCCGCTTTGCGCTATTCCCCACGCCGGAGCTGCCGAATTGACGCCGCACGCACGGAGCATGCCCGATCTGAGCGGGTTCCCCGCCGCCGGCTTTGCACTGGCGCCGGGCGTGCTGACCGCGGCGGAGATCGAGCGGCTCGTGGCTGCCCTCGACGCAGCCGAGCCCGGAGCTGCGGCGCTCCGGCGCGGCGGGAGCATCTACGGGATGCGGCACGTAGCGACCCTCGTCCCCGAGGTGCGTGAGTTGGCGATGGCGGTGGTCCGCGGCCTCGCGGAGGCGGTCCTCGGCGAGCCGGCCTCGCTGGTCCGCAGCCTGCTCTTCGACAAGAACCCCGCCGCCAACTGGAACGTGGCCTGGCACCAGGACCTGACCATCGCGGTCCGGGAGCGAAGGGACGTCCCCGGCTACACGGCCTGGTCGGTCAAAGCCGGCGTGCCCCATTGCCAGCCACCGGACGAGGTCCTGGGACGGATGGTGGCGGTCCGCCTCCACCTGGACCCCTGCGCCGCTGACAACGGCGCGCTCCGGGTGCTCCCCGGCTCCCACCGGCACGGCCGCCTCTCCGACGAAGCGATCGACCGCTGGCGC
>JAJFMS010000307.1 GCA_020696885.1 Armatimonadota bacterium
TCGCGACCTCGGCTCGCCGTTCATCGTAGCTTCCCCGCCGGGAGAGCGAGCGGACCTCGCCCGCTGCGGCCGCGACTACGCGGAGCTGCTGGAGCTGGGGCGGGAGGTAGGCGTCCGGCCGGCGATGGAGTTCCTGGGCTTCGTGGACCACGTGAACTCGATTCCGGTAGCCCGCGAGATCATGGAGCGGAGCGGCGATCCGACCGCCACCATCGTGATCGACTGGTTCCACATGGTGCGGGGCGACGGGCGAGACACGATGTTCGAGGACCTGCGCGCGCTCCGCCCGGAGCAGATCGCCATCGTCCACCTGGACGACGTGCCCTACAACAAGCCGTTCCCGGAGATGCACGACGGAGACCGGGTCTACCCCGGCGATGGCGACATCCCGATCGACGACTTGTTCGCCGTGCTACGAGAGATCGGGTATGCGGGACCGGTCAGCCTGGAGCTGTTCAACGAGGAGCTGTGGGCCGGCGACCCTCACGAGGTGGTGCGCACCGGCTTCCAGAAGTCGGCCCCATGGTTCGCCGGCTGATCCGACGATTCGCCCCACGGAACGAACCGGTGGGCCGGATCGTCTAACGAGTTGTGAACTCAAACCATCGCCAGCTTCTCAACCGCGGCGTCGCCGGCGCCGGAATCCTCGTGCTCGGGCTCAGCCTATTCTCCGCCGCGCAATGGGCGGCGGGGCTGGTCAAGAGCCCGTTCGCCTGGGGTACCACCACCGCCTCCGGGCCGGTGGTGCTCCAGCAGATCCAACGGCTGAACCGCCTCGAGACCTGCCGCTACAACGGTGAGGTGGTGGTGCGCGGGGAATCGAAGCGCGGCATCCTACCCACCTGGGTAGCGGGTGACCGCGTGCTTATGGTCGGCCGCGGGGAGGTCGTGGCCGGGCTCGACCTTTCAGGGCTGAAGTCCGACGACGTGCGCGTGAACGAGGGCCGCGTCACGATCCGCCTACCGCAGCCGACGATCCTCCACACACGCCTCGATAACCGAGGGTCGGAAGTGTTCGATCGGCAGAGCGGCCTGTTCTCCGGACCCGACCCGAAGCTCGAAGGGGAAGTTCGGGGTGAAGCCGAGGATCGCATCCGCGCGGCCGCGTTGGAGAGCGGCATCCTCCGCACCGCGGAGTCGAACGCGCGGAATACCATCGGAGACCAGCTTCGGCTGCTCGGCTTCCGGGACGTGCAGTTCCTTTAGCGTACCCTCCGCCAGTAAACCGTAGGCGGTCGCCTCGTGCGGCGTCCGCTGACGGCAACCTGCTCCGGGGAGCGGTGCCCCCATTTCTCAACCTAACGCGGGTAAAGCAACCCCGCGAGCAGCGCGCCTCCGAGCGCCCCCAGCAGCAGGGCGGTGCCGATGAGGAGGCCGGTAGCCGGGTTGGGTCCCGTCCCGAACTGGGGCGCGGCGGCGCCTGCCCATTGCAGAGCGCATTGAGCCATCATCCAGGCACCGACAGTCGCCGCGACTCCCATCAGGAAATTGCGCATGGCGCTCCTCCGCTCGCCCGCCGATCGGCTCCCCGGTTGGAACTTCAGCGCCACTCGTATCATCGCTCACGCCCGGCTTTGCGCCGATGAACCGGCCCACCCCCAGCGTGTCTACCGCATCGCCGGTGCGGAGTGAGCCGGAGCACAACGGTCGAGAGCACCCGTAGCGCTATCCGGCTGGAAACAGAGGCCCAGCCATGTAAAACTGTTGTGTGATCTGCTCCTACTGCATCCTCGATTGTGTTCCGACCCCCGGCGGGGGCCTCGTGGTGGTGGATATCCGCGGCGGCCTGGGCGGGGACCTGGTGCCGCTGTCGGCTCATGGCAGTCGGGTCGAGACTCGCGCTCGCCTGCTCCCCTACCTGGAGCGCCTCGGCGATGTGGCGCAGGGCCGCCGGATCCTCTTCATCGAGGACGCGTTCGCCGCGGGCCAGACCTTCCCGGACGACTTCTTCAACTACGTCCACCGGTTCGGCAGCTACGGCCCGGTAACGGACTGGGTGCCGGACCTGGAGCAATACCGGCGTCGCAACCGAGACAACGCCGTAACGCCGGGCGTGGAGCGCGTGGCGGCCCTGCTGGACCCCCTGGCAGCAAAGGCACGCGTCAAGCTGTCCTATTGCAGCGGCGCCCGCGTGGAGTACCAGCAGGGGGTGCCCAAGCTGCTGCTTTCGGGCTACCGGCAGCGGGCGCGACAGCGGGCGCAGTCCGTCATCCTCGCCCCGGAAGAGGTGGGCGTCGCCATATTCGGGGGGCCTTCCGAGCGGTTCCCGGACGACCTCCGGCGCCAGTCCTGGTTTCCCGTTCTCAATCCGCCGGTGCTGGACCGCGTGCTGGAAAGCCGCTGGTTGGTCTCCACGCTCCTCAGCGGCACGCCGGCGGAGGCGCTGCTGCCCCGCTGGATCCCGGTGGGGATGGGCCTGCGCACGTCCGAGGAGGTGCGTGAGTTTGCCGCCACCCTCGGCGCGCCGAACGGCTTCCCGCTGGGGGTGCTGAAGCCGAGTCACCAGGGGCTCTCCCTGGCGCTGCGCTTCCTGGATCGGACCGCCCTGCGCGCCCTGTCCGCCCGGCAGCCGGAGCGGCGCATCCCCGCGCGCACGGCGCTGGAGCTGCTCACACCGCGGATCGTCCACTCCTACGAGGAGATCTCCGGCTACCGCGGCAAGCTCCTGGACAACCTGCTGCGCACCCGCGGCGCCGAGGTGCACGATCACGGCGACGGGACGTTCCACTTCTCCGCGCCCTACCCGTTCCTGGAGAGCACCGTAGCGGTGCTGCAGGAGTACGTGGAAGCCCGGCCGATCCGCTCCCAGCGCACCGGCGAGCTGCACCGCGGCCACCTGCGGGTGCTGCTGGCGGACGACCACTTGGTGGCCGCCGTGTACCGCCTGGACCGGGATCGGGACGACGGCACGTTCCGGGACCTCACGCGCGCGGAGGCGAAGGTGTTCCACGAGTACGTCCCGGAATCCGAGGAGGCCGCGGTGCGCGCGCAGGTAGTCCCGTTCTTCGCGGAGCTCCGCAGGCAGGTAGACGGCCGGATCCGCAGCGACGCCGACATCGACCGCCTGCGCGCCCGCTGGATCGAGGACCAGGCCGCCCCGTCGTGACGGCGGAGGCGCGGCTGGCTATAATTGCCGGACGTCCGCAACCAGAAGCAGGGCTATGCGCCTCGAATCGATCAGTGAGCGAATCCGTACCGCCTTCGACGCGCGAAGCGCGGCTCGGGACCGTACGCTCGTGCTGTCCCGGGAGATCATCCGGACCTCCGCGAACACGATCCGCGCCGCTCATCGCGGGGAGCTGGACCGGGCGCGAGAGATGCTGCGCGGGGCGCACGAGGCGGTGGCGCAGATGCGCGCGGCGCTGGCGGAGCATCCGGACATCTACCACGCCGGGTACGTCCACGATTGCCAGAAGGAGCACGCCGAGGCGGCGGGGTTCCTGGCGATCATCTCCGGCGAGGAACTGCCGGAGCCGGAGCAGTTGGGCGTCGAGTTTCCGGCCTACCTGAACGGCCTCGGCGAGACGATTGGCGAGTTGCGCCGTTATGCGCTGGATCGCCTGCGGGTGGGCGAGCTGGCGCGCGCCGAGGCGATCCTCGGCGCGATGGACGAGATCTATTACGTCCTGGTAACGATCGACTACCCGGATGCGCTCACCGGCGGATTGCGCCGCACCACGGATAGCGCCCGGGGAATCATCGAGAAGACGCGGGGGGAGCTCACCGTAGCGCTGCGGCAGGAAGAGCTCCGCCGGGCGATCCGGGATGCGCTTTCGGTGTTGCGGCCGGACACTGTTGATTTGGCGGAGCCGCCAGAGGGGGACGCGTGAGCGAAGACCGGGATGTGGAAACAATCGCCCGCCTGATGGACCTGGTGGCGCGCTACGGGCTGGAAGAGCTGGAAGTGGCCGAGGGCGGCCTGCACGTCACCCTCTATGCCGAGGCTCCCTACTCGTCCGATGAAGAGCCCGCCGAGGCCGGCAGCCGGAGCTACCTCTGGCATCCGCCCGCCTGGCCGGAACAGGCCAGCCCCAAGCGCTCCGAGACGGCCCACGCGATCACCGCGCCGCTGACCGGCACGTTCTACCGCGCGGACTCCCCCGAGGCGCCGCCGCTCGTCGAAGCCGGCGATACGGTGGAAGAGGGGCAGAAGATCGGCCTCATCGAAGCGATGAAGGTCTTCAGCGACGTCGTCGCGGACCGTGCCGGGGTGATCGTGGAGATCGTGGTCCAGAATGGGCGCGTCGTCCAGCGCGACGAGATCCTGCTCTACATCGAACCGGCAAGCTAGGCAGGCCAACCAATGGATGGCCAACCGCCAGGCCAACCGCCCCATCGCCTTTTAACGCCGCCATCTTACTCTTTCTTCCGCACCACCTCTTCTCCAGCCTTCAGCCACCCCTCCCGCTCCTGAACAGCCCCCTCCCGAACCAGCCTCTCCAACACCCCCACCACGCGTAGAACCCCCTTCTCCCCCACCCCGCGGAACCCGAGGAGCGCCAGTGCCTCCCGCGGAGCTTCCTGCGGACGGATCCCGAACGCCTGGGTGACCACGTGCCGAAGCGCCGCGGCGATTTCTACGTCCGACAGGTACGCTATCTTCCGCTCGGCGGCCGGACGGTCAGACCAGTCGCGCGGCTCCGCGACCTGCGCGGCTCCGCGTTGATCGTCGCCGTGGATCCAGGCGTCGCCCACCCTCCGGATCTGCCCCGCTTTCGCCAGGACGTCGAGTTGCTGTTCGAGATCCGCCCGCACCTGGCTGCCGAGGCGCCCGACGCCGGCGGCGTCCCGGAGCCGGAGGAGCAGGAGGTCATGGTGGATGGGACCCTCCGCGAGCACCACCTCGCATGCATATGCTCGAAGGCCTTCGGCATTGACCTCGCCGGAACAAGGCGGGGCGGCGTTATACGGGGGCACACTCGAGGTGCGTTGGACGGGCGCTTCGCGGACTTCGACCACCGGCTCCTCCGCGTCGGGCGGACTTTCGTGCGCGGAGGCTTCCCCGCCTAAAACGTCGTCGTCCTCGGCCCCGGAGGCCGGCGTCTCCCGGCCCAGCTCCTCCCGCGCAGCCTCCAACGCAGCCACGAGCCGCGCGATCTCTCCTTCGCGGTCTTGCCACCAGTCGCAGGACCAGATCCGGTGCAGGTGCCAGCCACGCGCTTCCAGGACCCGCTGCCGCAGCTTGTCCCGATCCCGGGCGCTGCGGGCGGAATGGTAGGTGGCCCCATCGCACTCTACGCCCAGCAGGTAACGACCCGGTAGTTCGGGATCTAGGACCGCCATGTCGATGCGATAGCCCTCCGAGCCCACCTGTGCGTCCACCGCATAGCCCCGGCCGCATAGCGCGGCGAGCACCTCTTCCTCAAACGGCGACTCCGGCTCTGCACCGGTCGGAACCGGCCCGCAGAGCGTTCCGGT
>JAJFMS010000308.1 GCA_020696885.1 Armatimonadota bacterium
GTGGTGGAAGTAGATCTCCCGCTCGGCCGGCTCGTCCCGCTTGAAGGCGGGCACCAGGCTGCGGCCGGGCAGCGGGGGCACCGGCACGCCGTTCCAGGTATCCGTCGGCTTGGCGCCCGCAACGTCCAGTAGGGTCGGGGCGAAGTCGATCACGTGGCCGGGGGTGCGGCGCAGCTCGCCGCGGGCGGAGATTCCCTTCGGCCAGCGGGCGATGAGCGGCGTGGAGATACCGCCCTCGTGCACCCAGATCTTGTGGCGCCGGAACGGGGTGTTGGAGACGGTGGCCCAGCCGGGTCCAAGGCAGAGGTACGAGCCGCCGGAGCCCGGCGCCGCGTTCGGAGCGTGCTTGTCGCCGCGGTTCAGCATCTCGGAGCTGGCGCCGTTGTCCGAGAGGAACAGCACCAGCGTGTTCTCCTCGGCGCCCATGGCGCGGACCTGGTCCAGTACCCGGCCGATCTCGCGGTCCATCCGGTCCACCATCGCCGCGTGGATCGCCATCTTGGTGGCCTGGAACCGCTGCTGCGCGGGGGAGAGGTCCTTCCACGGTAGGGCGTACTGGAGCTCGCCCTCGCCGATCTCGCCCAGCAGCTCCTGTTTGTAGCCCCGTGGGAGGAGGGTGCTCTCCGGCGCTGAGAGCGGCGTATCCACGATCTTCTGTTTCTGCTGCCGCTTCCACCGGGCCTCACGCATCACGTCCCAGCCCTTCAGGTACCGGTCCCGGTAGCGGGCGATGTCCTCGGCGGGCGCCTGCAGCGGGAAGTGGGGCACGGTGAAGGCGAGGTACTCGAAGAACGGCTGGTCTCGGTACTCCCGGGCGTGCTCCTTCAGGCAGCGGATCGCGTGGTCCGCGATGGCTGTGGTCGAGTAGTGCGACGTGCCGGGCGGGACCGCAGGAAGCGGAATTTCGTCCTCCGTGTGCTTCTTGGGGTAGAAGTTCCGGTCGTGGTCGTCCAGCTTGTAAGAGCGGTCGAAGCCGCCGTCGGTGATCGGCCGCTCGGCTCGGCTGAAATGCCACTTGCCGGAGTGGTAGGAGCGATAGCCGAGCGGCTTGAGGTAGTGCGGCAGCACACGCGCCCACTTCGGGAAGGCGCCCCGCTGGGGGTCCATGTTCACCTGCTGGGCGTAGTAGCCAGTGAGGATGCCGGCGCGGGTGGGCCAGCAGCGGGCCGTGTTGTAGAACTGGGTGAAACGCACCCCGCCTCGCGCCAGGCGGTCCAGGTTCGGGGTGTCAATGTCGCCGCCGTAGCAGCCGACGTCCGAGAACCCCATGTCGTCCGCCAGGATCAGCAGGACATTCGGGCGCCGCACCGGATCGGCGGCGCGCCCGGCGGAAACGGTGCCGGCGAGCAGTGCGGCCGCGAGGGCCGGGAGCAGGAGGGGGCGGGGAATTGCCATCGGAGTGTTGGAGTAATGGAGTGCTGGAGTAATGGGCGGAACCGGTCCACCCTTACTCCATTACTCCACCACTCCATTACTCCTTCACCGGGTTACTTGCCGGTCCGGAACGGCGAGGCCGGCAGGCCCGCCTTGTTGGCCAGGTTCGGCTCGGCCTCTTCGTGCCACCCGAACCGCACGGCTACCGGGTTGGACACTTCCGAGCTGGAGACCACGACGGTGCTGCCCTGGATCTCCGCCTGCGCGGGGACGTACTTGCCGTCCGCGCCGGCGATCAGGAAGTGCGTCAGCGCCTTGCCGTCCCGGGAGATGAGCCCGCCGTTCGTGTGATCGAAGCGGATGCGGATCCTCTTCCCTTCCACCGTCGCGCTCTTGTAGAGCGGCCCGGAGAACTCCTTGACCGGCCGGTCGTAGGTCTCGGAGAGCGCCCAGAGCGCCAGCCGGCGGCCTACTTCCTGCTTGTTGCGGGGGTGGATGTCCTTGATGTTGCCGATGTCCGTGGTTACGGCCATCCCGGTGTTCGGGATGTCGAGCGCCACGCGCTGGGCGTTCCAGATCTCGGCCAGGCGGGTCTGGTCGCCACCGTAGTGGTACGGCGCGAGCTGGACGAACAGGAACGGCATGTCCGGCTTGTTCCACACGGTGCGCCAGCCGTCGATCAGCGCCTTCATCTTCTCGTAGTAGAGCATCCCCTCGCCGTTGTTGGACTCGCCCTGGTACCAGAGCGCGCCGCGGATGGCGTACGGCACCAGCGGGTGGATCATCCCGTTGTAGAGCGCCAGCGGGGTCTGGAAGTTGATGGAGGCCACCGTCTTCAGCGGGTTCTGCGGGTCTTTGCCGTAGTTCATCAGCGGGAAGGTGTCCAGCTTGCTGGAGATGTCCTTCAGCGCCGGGTTGTTGGTGAAGCCCACCGGCGGGGTCCACGGCTCGATGCGGGTGCCGCCCCAGTTGGAGCCGATGAGCCCCACCGGTACGTCCAGCTCCTTCATGATCTCGCGGCCGAAGAAGTAGCCCACGGCGGTGAAGTTCGGCACGTTCTCCGGAGTGGTCAGCTTCCAGCCGTCCGAAGGGACGTTCTTCTCCGGCTTGACGGAAGGCCGGTGCGGGATTTTGATGTGGCGGATGCGAGGATGGTTCGCGTTGGCGATCTCCTGCTGCGGGTTGTCCGAGGCGGACACCGGCCACTCCATGTTGGACTGCCCGGAGCAGAGCCACACCTCGCCCACCAGCACGTCTTCCAGCGCCACCGTGTTCTTACCGGCCACGGTGAGCGTCTGCGGCTTGCTATTCGCCTTCATCGGGCGCAGGCGGACCATCCAGTTGCCGTCCGCGTCCGCAGTGGTAGCCAGCTTCTGGCCGCCGAACCGGACGCTGACCGCCTCGCCGGGATCGGCCCAGCCCCAGATCGGGCAGGACTCGCCGCGCTGCAGCACCATGTGGCTGCCGATGACGGACGGTAGGCTCACGTTGGCCCGCGCGGGCGTGGCCGTAACGGCGACGCCGAGCAGCAGCGCCGCGGCGCCCCAGGCGGGCGCAAGATTAGAAAGTTGCTTCATTTGTTCGTTGTCTCCGGGAAAGCGGCCGGGACGCTCACAGTGCCGCCGTAGGAAAAAGACGGTGGAACGTTCGCTTTGGACCGCGCCGGCACCTTTCCAGAGGGTGATTCGGGCGCGATCCACCATCAGGCGAAGGCCCGGGACGACGCCGAACGGCTCTCCGGCCCGTAATGCGTGCTCCGTGATGCGTAAAGAACCCGCTCCCGAGCGTCGGCATTACGCATCACGAAGCACGCATTACCCCCGGAGGCTGCCGGGGCGCTGGTGTAGAATGGTCCCATGGCGAGCCATCCCGGAACCGCGAGCGCGCCGGAGGGGAGAGGTAGGGAGTCAGATGCCGGACGAGCATGGGTTGGAGGAGCTGCCGGGCGCCACGCCCCGGAAGCCCCTTCCGCCGCTGCCATTGGACGAGATTCATCGCGCCACGATCGAGACGATGACCGAGGCCGTCATCGTGCTGGACGCCGCCGGGGAAGTGATTATCCTGAACCCCGCCTTCGCGGCGATGCACGGTTATGCCTCGCTGGAGGAAGCGTTCGACTCGCTGTGGCAGTTCGGCTCCCACGTGCAGGCCCACGACATGGAAGGGCAGCCGATCCTCCAAACGAACTGGCCGGCGTCTCGCGCGCTGCGAGGGGAGACCGTCCGGCAGCTTACCCTCCGCTCCACCAACCGGGTAACCGGGCGCTCCTTCGTGGGGAGCTACAGCGCCGTGCCGGTGCTGACCGGCGACACCCTGGCGTACGTGGTGGTCACCATCCATGACCTGTCGGACCTGATGCAGGCGCAGGAGGCGCAGCTTCGCCAGGCGCACCTGCTGGACACCGTAGAGCAGGCCGTGACGGTGACCGACCTGGACGGGATGATCACCTACTGGAACAGTTTTGCGGAGCGCCTGTACGGCTGGGCGGCCGCGGAGGCCGTGGGCCGCAACATCCTCGACGTTACCCCGGCGGAGGTCTCCCGCTCCCAGGGGTTGGAGATCATGGAGCGGCTGCGCGATGGCAAGAGCTGGGCCGGCGAGTTCCTGGTCCGGCGGCGCGATGGCAGCACGTTTCCCGCCTGGGTGACCGACACCCCGATCCGCGACGAACAGGGGGAGCTCACCGGCGTCATCGGGGTGTCCACAGACCTCACCAGCCGCAAACGCGTGGAAGCCGCGCTGCGGGAGACCGAAGAGCGGCTGCGCGAGCGGGTGGTGGAGCTGGCGGAAGCAGATCGGGAGAAAGACGAGTTCCTGGCGCTGCTCTCGCACGAGCTGCGTAATCCGCTGGCGGGCATCTCCAACGCGCTCTACCTGCTGCAGCGCGTCGGGTCGCAGGAAGCCCGCCCCCGAGAGCTGCGAGCGCTGATCGAACGGCAGGTCCGGTACCTCACCCGCCTCCTGGAAGACCTGCTGGACGTGGCCCGGTTGACGCGCGGCCTGATCGAGCTGCGGCGGGAGCCGACCGACCTGTGCGTGGTGGTGGAACGGGCGGTGACGTCTACCCTGCCGGCGTTCGAGTCGCGGGGTCACCGGCTGGGCGTGCGGCTGTCCGGCCCGCTCTGGATGGACGGCGACCCGGTGCGGCTGGAGCAGGTGCTGGTGAACCTGCTCACCAACGCCGCCAAGTACACGGATGGGGGCGGCGAGATCGAGGTCACAGCCGGCCTGGAAGCGGACGGGACGGACGAGCTGGTGCTGCGGGTCCGCGATAACGGCGTGGGCATCGACCCGACCCTCTTGCCCCGGGTGTTCGACCTCTTCACGCAGGTGGACCGTTCCCACGCCCGAACGCACGGCGGCCTGGGGATCGGCCTGACGCTGGTGCGGCGGATCGTGGAGCTGCATCAGGGTACGGTGACGGCGGACAGCGGCGGCATCGGCCAGGGGACGGAGTTCACGGTCCGCCTTCCGTCTTGCGAGGCGTCGGCTCCGCGAGGGCCAGACGAGGCCGCCCCGGGCGCCCCCGCCCGGCCGCTGCGGGTACTCGTGATCGAGGACAACCAGGACGCCGCGGAAACCCTGCGCGACCTGCTGGAGATGGTGGGGCACGAGGTGGAGGTGGCTTACAGCGGCCCGGCCGGGGTGCGGGCCGCGGGCAAGTTTGCCGCGGACGTAATCGTCTGCGACATCGGGCTTCCCGGGATGGATGGCTACGCGGTGGCGCAGGAGCTGCGGAAGAGCGGCTTGCTGCGCGAGGCGCGACTGATCGCGGTGACCGGCTTCGGGCAACCCGACGATCGCCGCCGCACCGCCGAGGCCGGCTTCGACGCGCACCTCACGAAGCCGACTGATCCCGACGAGCTGCTGCGCCGCATCGCCGAGCTGGCGAACGAGGCCCGGGTTACAAGCCAGGGCTTATGATGACCGCTCCGGCACGATTGAGGCGGAGGCCGTTCCCGTCCTTTGCTCCATCCAGCGCCAGTTTGCCAGGAGTCCGGCTGTCAGGCCGGCCTTTAGTAAGGCCAGCGCAGGGCG